>CAZWNE010000023.1:0-2575 GCA_964635155.1 uncultured Candidatus Saccharibacteria bacterium | reverse complement strand
ATTTCTTCATTCATATATGGTTATAAGTAAAAGTTCTTTTGCGAGCGAAGCGAGCAGGATTTCTTGAGAAGAAATCCAAAATTTTTGCGTTCCTCGTTTTTTGTTCTTTTTAATCGGCGACTTGTGCCGGAATTCAATCGGGGCTTTGCAGAGCTCTGGCTGACCCAACCCAGCCAGAGCCAAACTTCGGACTCTTTTGGGATTTCCAATTCAGTGAGCGTTTATCGAAAAATTCGAACTCGTTTCCAATCGCAAAGGTAGGCGGCGCGCCCCTTTTTCGCGCCGCCTTCTACGTTTTGCGTAGCAAAAGGCAAGCTCCGCTTATCCGCTCGGCCTTCGGCCTCGCTCTAAAAACTGTCGGCCGAACTCCGCCATAGGCGGACAAAAAACGCAAAAATTTTAAAGAACTAGAACTTTTATATATGATAACTATAGTATGTAGAACTAAAATTAGCAAGTACGTATAATTCACTCACTGTATGAAGAAAGATATCCTGATTAGATTTGGTAAAAAGGTTCGTGAAGAACGGAAGAAATTAGGTTTATCGCAAGAAGAATTTGCTGATAGGGCAAGTGTCCATAGAACATATGTGGGTATGATTGAAAGAGCGGAAAAGAACATTACTCTTGAGAGTATGGAGAAAATTGCCAAAGCATTGAAAATAAAGATTTCCGACCTACTTGAGAACTTATGAAAACAATTGATCGACCAACTAGTTTAAAAAACGGAGTTTGGCAAAAACTCCTAGATGTGTTATATAAGAACCTTGGCAAAATCGTAACGAACGAAGAATTGATAAAAGTTTCCGGTCAACACAATTACGCAAGAAGAATTCGAGAGTTACGCGCCGAGGGTTGGAAAATTAAATACGTAAACAGTCCGGGAGGCTATATTCTTAAATCTGCAAAAAGATCCACAAATTCAGCGGATAAATACATTAATCTGAAGTTACGTAGTAAAATTCTTGAACGAGATAGCTATACCTGTCAGCTTTGTGGATATACGAATAAAGATAAGTATTCGAATAGCGTGCAAGTAAAACTTGAAGTTGACCACATTAAACCGTTGACGCTGGGAGGGAAAACCACAGAAGAAAATTTATGGACGCTCTGCAACAGGTGTAACGCGGGCAAAAAATCTCTTCTTGCATATCCTGAAACGTTCAAAAGCAAAATAATTACGCTAAACTTACCTGACGACTTACGATTGAAGATAAGCGAAGTCGCCGGAAAAAGAGGGATGACTGTTAATACTCTCTTGCTTGACCTCGTTCGAAACGGCCTCAAATAACTTTAGGATTGCTAACCCAATATTTCTTGCCAATTCACACGGCACGGCGTTTCCAACCTGCTTGGCAACGTTTATGTGAGAACCAATTAACACGTAGTCATCTGGGAAAGTTTGAAGCCGTGCTGCTTCTCGGATTGTAATCGGTCTATGAGCCTCTGGGTGCAAATATCTTCCCTTTTCAGGCTTAAAGAATTCCGTTCTTATCGTTAACGATGGCTTATTCCATTCAAGTCTTCCAAAAACATCCGTTGATCCTGTTTTCTTTTTTATCCAGCAATTAGGCATTAGTTCAATTGGTAAGTTAAACCTATTTCCGCCCGGAGGTACTGTCTTATATCGCGCAAGAGATTTTGTTGTGGGATTTCTTCCTACATGCCAATTTTGGCCAGTCGGTTCCAATGGAAGATCACGGATTACATCGCCTACTGTTCGCCATAGTTCCTTTTGGTAAGCATCGAATGATAATTGACCAGGTGCATAGTGAGTCGCCTTCGGGTACATGGGAGTACCGATTCTGCTACCGATAATAATCGCTCTCTTACGCTTTTGCGGTACGCCATAATCTACGGCATGCAGTACTTTGGCCTCAACAGTATATCCAAGATGCTCCGCCATGGCTTTAATTTCAACAAATTCCTGGCTTTTTAATAATTCCGGTACGTTTTCCATTAAAAAAACTTTCGGAAGAAAGTACTCAACAAACTGCATGTAGTAGCGCCACAACTGATTTCTGGGATCATTCTTTAAACGTTTTCCTAAAGCACTAAATCCTTGACATGGTGGACCACCGACTATCATGTCTACATTAGATATTCGAAGTTTTTTCTTAAATTCTTGAAGATCAATTAAAGAAATGTCACCTTCGTGTACAATGATGCCTTTGTGGTTGGCTCGTAACGTTTCGCAACTCCAATAATCCCAGTCTGTTGCCGCAACTAACTTAAATCCCGCTTTTTCAAGACCGATGGAGAGGCCGCCAGCTCCAGCGAACAAATCAATAAACGTTGGAGATTTAATTATATTTGTTTTGTTCATAATCGCTTGAGTAATAAATTGGTTAATTTCCCCTGTTTTTTGGTTTGGCACTCCCAAAATATTAACGGTTTCCAACCCGATTTTCTCAACATTACAATATCCTCTTTTTGTCGTCGAACGTTTTCATTCAGTTTTTTAGACCAAAATGCAACATTAGTATTAGGAGAAACGTTTTTACCGCAGTTGTGTTTATGCCAAAAACAACCATTGATAAAAATTACTGTTTTTAACCTCCTAATAACTATATCA
>CAZWNE010000022.1:0-2973 GCA_964635155.1 uncultured Candidatus Saccharibacteria bacterium | reverse complement strand
CGGAAATAGCGCTTGAAGAAATGGTTCGGCATCTGCCCGATATTTTTTTTGATATTGTCACCCCAAGGCACAGGAGAGCATTCCTTAAGAAAGAGTGTGGAAACAATTATTGCGTTTATCGAGTGGGATTCGGGTTCGGACAACTGCTCGATAAACTGTCGTTTCCCTGTCTCGGAGCTTTGAAAGCATTCCGGCTTATGTTTAAACATAAATATACCGCCAGCCATGCTTATCAGGCGTCATATGGAGGCGGTGCGGCGTGGCTCGTTAAAGTATTTGTATCAAAAATTAGATTTATCCTAACCCTCCAAGAGGGAAAGGGTCTTGATAAGCAGAGTCGGGGCGTTAGATTTTTAAGAAGTTTAATGATCAAGAAAGCCGATGTTGTTACTGCTATCAGCAATTATCTTGCCGAATACGCAAAAAAAATAAACCCAAGAGCGGAAATAATTTTGATTCCCAATGGAGTGGATTTGGACACATTTACACCGGATGGTCCCCATGATCCCAAAACCATCATAACGACGGGCCGGTTGGTTGAAAAAAACGGGACAAAAGACCTGATTGCCGCAATAGCCATAGTCAAGAAAAAAATTTCTGATGTGAAGCTTCTTATTTTAGCCGACGGCGAGCAAAAAGAAGAACTTGAAAAATTATCAGTATTTCTTGGACTGGAACATAGTGTAGAGTTTTTGGGCGAGGTTTCTCATGGTCTTGTGCCCAAATATCTGGCCAGAGCAAGTATTTTTGCGCGACCCTCTCTTTCTGAAGGTCTCGGTAGCTCGTTTCTGGAAGCCATGGCGGCAGGGCTTGTCGTTATCGGAACGAACGTTGGAGGCATACCTGATTTTCTCAAAGACGGAGAAACCGGTCTTTTTTGCAAGGTTGCTGATCCTGAAGATTTAGCCGATAAGATAGTTAGAGTGTTGAAAGATGGACAACTAAGAGAGAAAATTATTAATAACGGTAAAGCATTAGTGGCTGAAAAATACGATTGGAACATAATAGCCGATAAATTTTCTAAATTATATGGAGAACTTATATAAAACCATCAGTATCGTTATCCCGATTTATAACGAAGAGAGAACTTTGAAGAAGTTAATCAGCGCTGTTGAAGCCGTTGATTTGCCTTTAAAAAAAGAGATTATTTTGGTTGACGACGGCTCCAAAGACAGAACCAGGGAAATATTGGCAGAATACCAAAATAAACACAGGGTGATCTTGTTAGGCAAAAACTATGGCAAGGGAGGAGCAATAAGAAGGGGATTCAGCGAGGCGACCGGCGACATTATTTTGATCCAAGATGCCGACCTTGAATATGATCCTCAAGAATACCCCATTCTCTTAAAACCCATTCTTGGTGGTGATGCTGACGTTGTTTATGGCTCACGTTTTGTAACGATGTTGCCAAGGAGAACTCTGTACTTTTCCCACTATATGGCTAACCAGTTAGTGACTTTTTTATCCAATCTTTTTACCGGTTTGAATCTTTCTGATATGGAAACGGGTTTTAAGGTTTTTAAAAGAGAAGCACTTAAAGAGATCCTGCCGTGTCTTACGTCTGATCGTTTTGGTATTGAACCGGAAATAACGGCTCAAATTGCCAAACATAAATTTAGAGTTTATGAAGTGGGGATTTCTTATAAAGGAAGAACATACCAGGATGGCAAAAAGATCGGTTGGAAAGACGGCATGGCTGCAATTTGGCACATTATCAGATTTAATTTATTTACCAAATGCAAGAAATAAAAAACATTTTAATAGTGACCGGCATATTTCCTCCCGACATCGGTGGGCCGGCAACATATGCAGAAACATTGGCCGGAGCTTTGGCTGGCCGTGGTTTTAAAGTAAAAGTTATAACTTACTCGTCTGTCAGGAAATATCTGAATGACAAGGATTCTTTGTTTAAGTTGGTCAGGGTTTGGAAGAAGAATTTTTGGTTTTTCAGACATGCGGTTTACGCGCTGAAAGTTTTCTTCAGCGGCAAAAATAACGACATTATTTACTCTTTAAGTACTCTAAACGGAGGCATCCCTGCCCTAATTTCTTCCAAATTTTTTAAGAAAAAGTTCTTTATTAAAATTGTCGGTGACTATGCTTGGCAGGTGGCAGTTGAAAAGAAAAAAAGCGGTTTATTGATTGATGATTTCCAGAAATCAAAAAAAGCAGGATGGGTAGCTTTCCTTTACCGGCTGCAGTCATTTCTTTGCCTGAAAGCGGACAAGGTTATCGTGCCCTCGGAATATTTGGCTGGTATTGTCCGGGGTTGGGGTGTTTCGGGGGACAAAATAAAGATTATTTATAATGGAGTGGATTTTAGTCCTTCCGATTTAAGCAAGGAGGAGGCGCGAAGAAGATTAGGGATATTCGGTCATATTATTCTGTCTGCCGGGCGTTTGGTGCCATGGAAGGGATTCAGGATGCTTATCAAGATAATGCCGCAGGTTTTCGAGATAAACCAAGCGTTCCGTCTGGTGATAGTGGGTGACGGTCCGGATAAAAAAATACTTGAGTCAATGATAAAAAATCTTGGTTTGGAAAAGAAGGTGCTTTTGACAGGAAAGAAAAGCCAGTCCGAACTGGCAACATATTTGGCGGCAGCGGATATGTTTGTCTTGAATACCGGTTATGAAGGTTTTTCTCACCAGATACTGGAAGCTATGGTAGCGAGGGTGCCGGTTATAACCACCGCTGTCGGGGGGAACAGGGAAGTCATTGAACAGGGGGAAAACGGTTTTTTGGTGAAATACAACGACGAATTTAATCTCGTTGAAGCTGTTAAGTCGCTTTGGCAAGATCCGGACCTAAAAGAAGAATTTATAAAAAACGGCAAAAAAACCGTTGAGAAGTTCAGTTTGGAAAAAATGATAAGCGAAACAGTCAAAGTTTTAACCGAATAATGAGTGATCTTTTGATGATATCAGGGGACAGGTCGTTGGCCGAGGGCAAGCGCGGCGCGTTTTACGGCAC
>CAZWNE010000021.1:0-3511 GCA_964635155.1 uncultured Candidatus Saccharibacteria bacterium | reverse complement strand
GATGCCGTTGTATCGGAAATACTCGAGCATTAAAGCAGGGCAAAAAATTAATGGGTATGAAATGGTTTATGAGTCAAAGATCCAAAAATGGGTTTACACTCATCTCTTAGCGGCAAAATATAATTTAAAGAATATAACGATGCATGCAGTGGGAAAAATTTCTTGTATCCATCACAAAGATTTTAACAAATTAAATAATAAACCAGATAATTTAGTCTTGATGGAGAAACAAGAGCATTTAGAACTTCATTCTCGCGTGGTGAAAGAAACTATGGCAAGGCCAGAAATCAAAGAAAAAATAAGAAAAATTCATCAATCAAAAGAATACCGGGAAAAAGTTAGGGCAACGATGCTAAAGCCAGAGATGAGAAAAATATTAAGCGAAAGGGCAAAAAAACAATGGGAAAGTGAGGGATATAAGCAATATATGGTGCAAAAATTTCTCAAGTTTTATGAATATAATAAAGAATATCAAGAAAAAAATAAGAAAACTTTAAATGAAAATCAGAAAAAATACTGGGTCATTCCTGAAAATAGAAATAAATGGGCGGCGAAAGTAAAAGAGTATTTTAAGAAATATCCGGAAAAGAGAGAAGCGCTCTCTAAAAAAGCAATAGAACAATGGCAAGACGTAGAGTTGCTAAAATGGAGGTCGCAAGAAACTAAAAAACAATGGACTCCAGAATTTAGAGTAAAAAGAAAAGTGGCCTATAACAAAACCTATCAAGAAAAGGCGTTAAAATTAATGAGGGAACTTTTTGAAAAATTCGGTAAAATTGATAAAAAACAGTATGACCAAGAAAGGTTGAAAACGAATGACAAGAGTGTTATCAAGTTTGACACTATTTGCCAGCGCTTTTTTGAAAACAATGAAGAAAAATTGAAGGAAGCAGTTTCAAATTGGAATCATAAAATAAAAAAAATAATAAAGCTGAAAGAAGGGATAGATGTTTACGATTTAGAAGTGGAAGACACTCATAATTTTGCCTTAACTTCAGGAATTTTCGTCCATAATAGTTCTCGGCAAGCTCGGGACCGGCATTTTCAAGCCATACTGCCCTTGCGAGGAAAGATTCTCAACGTGGAAAGAGCCAGATTGGACAAGATGCTTATTTCAAAAGAAGTCAGGGCTCTGGTTATTGCTTTAGGCACAGCTATTGCCGATGATTTTGATATTTTAAAAGCCAGATACCATCGGGTTGTCATTATGACAGATGCCGATGTTGACGGCAGCCATATCAGGGCTCTGTTATTAACGCTTTTTTACCGCCATTTTAGGCCGATGATTGATTCGGGTTATATTTACATCGCCCAGCCGCCTCTATACAAAATCCAATCAGGAAAGGAAATAAAACACGCTTATTCCGAAGAGCAGAAAGAAAAAGTTTTAAAGGAGTTCAAAAAAACAACGGGAGTTAATATCCAAAGATATAAGGGTTTGGGAGAGATGAATTCGGAAGAGCTTTGGGAAACGACAATGAACCCTAAAAATCGGCTTTTGCTTCAGGTTAAAATAGACGACGCCAAAGAAGCCGATCGGACTTTTGATATGCTCATGGGGGACGAAGTCATGCCCAGGAAAAAATTTATTGAAGCCAGCGCCAACAAGGTGAAAAATTTGGATATATAGGCGATGAAGCTTCCTTCATCTTCACCCTCACTTTTATTTTATAAAAGTTCGGTGGTTGACATTTAAGAGGCTTTTTGTTACTCTCAGAGTAGAGCGCCTCGGGCGCTTTTAAAATACAATGTTTGCTAAAATCATTACTTTTTTAAAGGAGGTCCGTCTGGAAATGAAAAAGGTCAATTGGCTTACCAGGCAGGAAACTTTAAAATACGCCCTGCTGGTTATCGGAGTGTCTTTAGCTGTGGCGATATTTTTAGGCGGAATAGATTTTATATTTACCGAAATATTAAATAAGTTTTTAATATAAAATGCCCAAACAGCAATTATCTCAAGAAAGGAAATGGTATGTCATCAGCACTTATTCTGGCTATGAAGATGCCGTTTCCGCTAACTTGAAACAGCGCATTGAGTCCTTGGGCATGGAAGACAAGATATTCAACGTCATTGTGCCCAAAGAAAAAAAGATTAAAATAAAAGATGGCAAAAGAAAAGTTGTGGAAGAAAAAATTTATCCCGGCTACGTCTTGGTAGAAATGGTCGTGACCGATGACTCCTGGTATGTTGTCAGAAATACTCCCAACGTGACAGGTTTCGTGGGGGCCGGGACCACTCCCGTTCCAGTGTCTCAAGAAGAAATCGACAGCCTAAAAAAGCGGATGGGCGTGGCCGAACCTCAATTTAAAATTGAGGTGGAAGTGGGTGATTTGGTTAAAATTACCGATGGTCCGTTCAAGGATTTTGACGGCAAGGTTTCTGAAGTTGACCCAGAAAGAGGCAAAGTCAAGGTGTTGGTTAATATGTTCGGACGAGATACGCCCGTGGAATTGGATTCATTGCAAATTAAGAAAATATAATTTTATTTATGGCAAAAAAAGTAAAAGCAATCGTCAAACTGCAAATTCAGGCGGGAGCGGCCAATCCGGCGCCTCCGGTGGGGCCATCTTTGGCCCAGCACGGGGTTAATATTTCCGAGTTTTGCCAAAGGTATAACGAAGCCACCAAATCCCAAGTTGGCTGGAAATTGCCCGTGGAAATCACGGTTTTTGAAGACAGAACTTATACTTTTTTGGTAAAACAGCCGCCGGCCTCTGAATTGTTAAAAAAAGCAGCTGGTGTTGAAAAGGGTTCGGGCACGCCCAATAAAACCAAAGTGGCAAAGATTACTAAAGTGCAATTGCAAAAAATTGCCGAGCAGAAAATGCCCGATTTAAACGCCGATTCAATTGAGGCGGCAATGAAAATTATTGAAGGGACGGCCCGCAACATGGGAATTACCGTGGAGTAATTACATTCATGGAGAAAAAAAATCTCATTATTTATCTACCCGTTTTACACCGAGGGTATTTAGAATTTTTAGAAAAAGGAAAAGATAAAATTGCGACTGTTTATATCATAGACGAAAAATTCCAAAAAGAACTTTCTGAATTTAAACCAGATATCGCTGCCATTGATAGCGGAAGGACTATTAAAATTATGAATGCGATTGGCATAGCCAATACGGTAAGTGTTTCCGCTGATAATATTAAAGAAGTGGCTAGGAGTGGCGGGACAATTCTTATTAATGATGAGATTTCGCGCAATTTGGCTAAGAAATATCTAAAAAATAAAGATATAGAATGGCGGACGATTTTTCTTCGTCACGACAAAGAAGAGGTTTTAAGTGAAAAGCCATTAGATGATATTAAAACATCTAAAAATACATTTGATATTTCGATGATGGAAGAGGCGCAAAAAGAGGCTCAAAAAACAGGGGATTGGTGGCGGCAAATAGGAGCCGTATTAGTAAAAGATAAAGAAATTTTAATTCGCGGTTATAATAGGGATTTGCCGTCAGACCATACGCCCTATCAAGTGGGAGAGGTACGAGACTTTTTTAAGGCCGGC
>CAZWNE010000020.1:0-10011 GCA_964635155.1 uncultured Candidatus Saccharibacteria bacterium | reverse complement strand
AAACTAGTAGGCGTTTCTCCCTCAAAAACTAAAATAAATCAAGATATAGCAAATTTAATGCTAGCGTTGGAAAAACTTTTGGGCCATAACGATATGATGGCTTATTTAACAATGATGACTATTCGACTGATTGAGCTCCACCGTGTTCTGAAAAATACAGGCAGTATTTATTTGCACTGTGACCCAGTTGCGAGCCATTATTTAAAAATTGCAATGGATACAATTTTTGGAAAGCAAAATTTTATTAATGAAATTATTTGGCACAAAAATAGTGGTGGAATAGGTAGAACAGCATTCAGTAAAAGACACGATACGATTTTATTTTATGGTAAAAGCCAAAATTATTATTACGACGGTAAAGCAGTCGGAGAATTAAGAGAACAAGAAAAAGGTACATTTGGAGGGTATTTTGGCAAAGATGAAGACGGTAGAGAGTATCGCGAAGTTAGAAAGGCGGGGAAAGTCTATAAGTATTATATGGATGAACCAAGAAACCCTGAGGACGTTTGGGAGATTCCGCAAATTCCAGAAAGAGATAAAACAGAACGTCTTGGTTATCCCACGCAAAAGCCAGAAGCATTGCTTGAAAGAATTATTAAAGCTTCTTCAAAAAGGGGAAATTGGATTTTAGATCCATTTTGTGGTTGTGGCACAACGGTTTCTGTTGCTGAAAGATTAAATAGAAATTGGGTCGGTATCGATATAACAATGTTAGCAATTAACTTGATAAAAAGACGGCTTATTAAGCAATTTACCGGACACGGAAAAAATTTAGATATTTATACAGACGGCATACCAAAAGATATTGCTGGCGCCAAAGCCATGTTTAAGAAAGATCCATTTGATTTTGAATATTGGGCTTTGGATTTAGTAAACGCGATTCCCGCGCAAAATAAAACAAAAGAAAAGATGCACGGGGCTGATAAGGGAATTGATGGAATAATTAATTTCGTTAAAGATAAGGAAAATGGTAATTATATTTATGGAAAAATTATAGTCCAAGTAAAGGGTGGTTCGGTTCACCGCGACCAAATTGCGACATTAAAAGGCGATATTGAACGAGAGCAAGCAGATGGTGGTTTGTTTATAACATTAGAGAAACCAACCAAGCCAATGGCTGAAGAAGCAGTTAGCGTTGGTACTTATGAGGTTAGATTCTCTAATAAAAAATATCCCAAGATCCAAATTCTAACTATCGATGACCTTTTAAACGGCGAAGTATCAGATACCCCTCCCTCGATACCATACAATAAAGAGGCGACAGCCGTTGAAATTGAAGAGAAAACAAAAAAATTATTTAAATAATATCCTGTTGATAACTCTCACTTTTAAGGGGGTTTGAGCATATTTGACCCCTTTTTTTATTGGAGTAGGATTGATAGCAGAACCTAATATTCCCTAATTTTTGAATTAAAATTCAACGCGGTTTACAGGTTAATAACCTTTCCCCAAAAGGGGACTATAATTGGGAAGGAGAAAAATAATTATTCTTGTTGGCATTTTGTAATAAATTGCTAACCTTAATGATTAAATATCTGAGCGACAGTAACTCTTCAAAATTGCAGGATATAAGTAAGTAAAATTCTGTCTGGTTAATTTTAAATCCTTACTAATAATTTTTAATTAAGCTACGGAGTTATTTAGGTTCGTTAATAATTCCGCGTTGATCCTCTCTAAAAGAGGCGTCGATGGTCAACGTCCAGAAGTAAATTATCAAAATAATTTTAACTACGATGGACCCCAAAGACAATATTCAAGATATTGGCTGGATTATCCAGCTGGGGGGTATGGCCAATAGTCAAGTAATAGACGAGGAAAGAAGAGAAATTGCAAGAAATCTTTTACTGTCATTAAAGATAGAGTCAAAAAGAATGGAAAGAATAAAGGAATTGGCAAAATTACTCCTCTCAGCTTACAAATTAACTTCGCCATCACTTTTAATAGGGGGTGGCGATTTTATTTATGAAAGACGTCGTTTTTCCTAGAAGTTGGTTATTAAATTTAAATACTATTGAGTCTTTAGCCGAAAGACTGAATTTATCTATGGAATACCTGCGGAATTTAGAAAAAAGGATTCCGAGTTGTTATTGCGTAAAAAATATAAAAATAAAAAACAAAATCAGGACACTGACTATACCCGATAGAGAACTTAAAATTATCCAAAGAAATATTTTAAGTAGTATTCTAAAATTTAAATTTCCTAACTACGTACACGGTGGGGTTTCCGGACGCTCAATAATTAGCAATGCAGAAACACATCTCTCCAAAAAATGGGTGATGTGTTTGGATATCAAAAATTTCTTCCCGTCAGTTCATTTTAAAAAAATATATAATAATTTTGTTTTTTTGAATTGTAGTCAAAATGTATCCTCTATGCTTACACACCTTACTACTTATAACTATCAGTTACCACAGGGTGCTCCAACTAGCCCGATTATTGCCAATATGGTTTTGTACGATTTAGATAAAAGATTTTTTAACTTATGTATGTTAAACGGCTTTAAATATTCTAGATATTTTGATGATATAGCGATTTCGGGTAAAAAAAATCCAGAAATTATTTTAGGTAAATGCGAATCTATTATCAAGTCTGAGGGCTTTACAATAAACAAAAAACCAGAAAAATTACGCATAAGACACTCATCAGAAGAGCAGATAGTAACTGGTCTTTTGGTAAATGGTAAAAATTTACAAATGCCTAAAGAAAAAATAACTGAAATTAAAAATACTCTTCAAAAAATGGAATCTGGCGATTTCTCTAATTTTATAGACAAAGACCCAATAAAGATAAAATCCGTTATGGGCGGTCACATCGTTTTTTTAAAATCAGTGAACCTATCAATAGCTCGAGAACTAGAGAAATGTTTTAATAATATTAAATGGGAACAGTTTTGCTAATATTTTTCAGGAAAATGGAACTCCGATTTTTCTTAAAAGCGGTTCTTCTCCTGTTTTTATTAATAATTCAGCCCAGAATAACAATGAAAACGGGATTAAGGTTGAGGGCGCCAATATTGTCGCCGACACCGTTTGGCGATCGAATTTGCCGTACATTGTGAGTTCGGGATCTATAGGGGCTGGAGCGACCTTAACCTTATCCGAAGGAACTGTTGTGAAGTTAGGATATAATGGACGTTTTAATTTTACCGGCCAGCTTATCAACCAAGGAACATCGGGGAATCCGGTAGTTTTTACATCGATTTTAGATGATGAATTCGGCGGCGATACTAATAACGACGGCACCAGCACTTTGCCGGCAAAAGGGGACTGGCGGCAGTTGAGATTTGAGTCAGCAGCAGCTTTTACTTTACAGGGAGCGATAATTAGGTATGGCGGTGGAGCTTGCGATGGCGGCAATTGCTGGGGAGCAATAAATTTGGTATTAGGCACGTTGGAAATTAAAGATTCTGTAATTGAAAAAAATATGTGGGGGATTTTCAATGGAGCCGGCAATTGTCCGGGCGCTTTTGAAAGCATCAAATTAACCAACGTCGTTTTTTCCGGCAACGACAGGAATATTGCCTTACCCTACGGGGTTGATTGCACCCCGCCGTAGTGGTATATTATAAAACAGCTGTTTAAGTAGTAAATAAAGGAAGGGGGGAAAAAGATGGCACAGATGGCACGTTGGCGTATGTCCATTAAGACGATAATAGGCAATTGGGGGGCTCACCCGGTCTTTAAGTGGGTCTATAATCCTCCATTTTGCAACGGAGGAGAAGTGTTCACCAACATTTCCGAGGATCTGCTTATTGTCAAAAAATATAATGTAAGCAAGGGGCAGCCGGGCAAATGGGGCTTTTCTTCCGTTGAAGGGGCTGTGTCCAAAATTAATGAATGCGGCTGGCCGAGACCGCCCCATATTAACGAGGTTTTTCGGGCGATGGAAGCTTTTCGGGAAAAGTTTCCGGGTAACCCTTTGGCTAAGAAAGATCTAATAGAGCTCCAAGAAAAATGGGAAGCTATTATTGGGGAGGACGAAGCGCCGAGGCCGAGCATTACTGCCTCACCAGCTTCAGGTCTTCTCGGCTTTCCTTATCGAAAGGAGAAATTTCGGTAAATTAGCGCCGGGTTGAGAAACTCGGCTTTTTTTTGCTTTTTTTTATGGTTTTGCTAATTTAAGTTAATGGAAAAACAATATCTCATCCAACTTACCCAGGACCTTTACCGCCTGACTTTGCTTTTCCCAAAAAAGGATCCCTTGCGTTATAAAATGAGGGAGCTGGCTAACGATATTTTAGCGGAGAACAGTTCTCCGCGGACTTTGGAATATCTGGGGGTTTTGGACAGTTTTTTTGAAGTGGTTAAAGCCCAAAATTGGGTAGCTAATCAGGATATCTTGAATCTTCAGTTGGAATATAGTAAGCTAGATGGAGAATTGAGAGCTCAATCTTCTTTATTTATCGAGTCCCGCCAAGGGCGGGACGAAGGTGAAGATGAAGCCACAGCTTCATCGCCTGGGATACCCGACAGGCAAAGCAAAATTTTGTCTTTTTTGAAAGAGAACGGCCGGGTTCAAGTTTGGCAAGTAAAACAGATTTTACCGGAAGTCACTAAGAGAACCTTAAGAAGGGACTTTGACCGGCTGTTAGGCCAGGGGGTTATTGAAAGAATAGGGGAGAGAAACAAAACATCTTATCAATTAAAAGTCAGCGAAAGTTAAAAATAGGTTAGGACATACATATATATAACTGGTAGGACTAATGTCCTACCTATGAATAGGCGATGAAGTTGCGCTTCATCTTCATCTTCGTTTACTCAATGAAATATTTATTTCATTTCGAAGTTCGATGGATAAATATAAATTGAGCGAGAGATGAGATTTATCTCATCGAACTTATTAAATAAAAACTCGATGGCAGATCTAAAAGAAACATTTAGCCAAATTTATGACCAGTGGATAGAGAAAATCTTCCGCTTTGTCTTTTTAAAGGTCAATTCAGAGGAAGTGGCCCAGGATTTGACTTCGGAAACCTTTACCCGATGCTGGGAAAGCTTTAAAAATGGCAGTATCATTGATAACCCTTCGGCTTTTTTATATCAGATCGCCCGTAATTTAGTGGTTGATTATTACCGGCAGAAAGGCAAAACTCAGATAATATCAGTTGAAAATACGCCTATTGCCGACCCGAATAACAATTTTGCGGAAAATGCGGTTCTGGCTTCGGATATTAAGAATATTAGAGAGGTTTTAGCGGGCTTGAAAGATGACTACCAAAATGTGATTGTTTGGCACTATTTAGACGATATTCCTATCCAGCAAGTGGCTAAAATGATGGATAGGACAGAGGATGCGACCCGTGTCCTATTGCATAGGGCATTGGAATCATTGAAAAATAAGATTAATGAGGGCGATGAGGCTTAGGCCTCATCTTCACCTGCGTCCTGTTTTGTAGGACTTGGTGTGTAATAAAATGGTTGATTTCACGTCATAATTAGTGATGATATCCGATAACCAACTCATTGCCCAAATTAAAGAATTGAGGCAAATAAAACCCAACCAGAACTGGGTTTTTTCGGTTAAGAATAGGATTTTAGGAGAGCAGAAAGAAAGACAATCTATACTGGATATTCTGGATATTATGGCTAAATTTTTGTTCCAGCCAAAGATGGCTTTGGCCGGGGTTTCTACATTAGCCATACTCTTTGGCGTGTTGATTTTAAGCCAAGATTCGCTGCCCGGCGATGCCCTTTTTGCTTTAAAAAGGGCATCAGAAAAAGGCCAAGCGCTTTTTGTTTCCCAGGATAATATAGCTAAAGTTAATTTAGAGACGGCTAACAAGCGTTTGGAAGAATTAGCTAAAATAGCCAAATCAAACCAGGTTAAAAAGATAGCTCCGGCTTTGCAGGAATATCAGGCAAGCTTAGCTGAAGCTGCTAAAAATTTGATTAAAGCGGCGGCTACGACCTCTGATTCCGTGGCAATCAAGAATATTGCCCTGGAAACCCAGAAATTAGAGGAAAATAGGGTAAAATTAGAGAAAATTTATGGCATCGAGGGATTAGAGGCAAAAGAAGGGGAAAATCCCACTCAGCTGGTAGCTGAATGGCTGATTAAGGATTTGGCAAAGAGAACTTTAACCGATGAGCAGAGCTCGCTTTTTGAGGAAGCGAAAAAAGATTATGAAAATGGCGATTATAATTTAACCCTGGAAAAGATATTAAAGTTAAGCGAGCTGTAAATTATTTGAAAATGGAGAGTCGTTACCTCGTAGCTTTTAACGTTAAGCTGTGAGGCATTACGGTCGACACGGCCAAAGTAAAAAAGTTCGAATAATATAACTAAAAAAAACACCTGCCCGCATCGCTACACGAAGCGTTGCAGGCGGGAAACAAAATAAAAATGTCTACTATAAGTAAAAAGATTTTTGCGATTGTTACGACCTTGACGTTTTCTGTTATGTTGGCAGGTCCTGTTGGAGCCATCACAATCGATGATTTGATGGCCCAAATAGCTGCTCTTCAGGCGCAGTTAGTCCAGTTGCAAGCTCAACAGGCAACAACTGGGGGAAGTGCTCCGGCAGCTTGCTCGGGAATTACCTTCACCAGAAACTTAGCTCAAGGAATGTCAGGCAATGATGTTAAATGTTTGCAGGCGACATTGAACATGTCAGCTGATACGCAAATTGCGTCTTCTGGCGTTGGTTCTCCGGGGAATGAGACCACTTTCTTTGGCGCAAAAACCAAAGCAGCGGTTATCAAAGCCCAGGAAAAATATGCCGCCGATATTTTAACACCAAATGGCTTGACAAAAGGAACCGGTTTTGTTGGCGCCAGCTCAAGGGCGAAGTTGAATTCGCTGTTGGCTGCTGCTCCGACAACTCCGACCACTCCAACTACACCGACTACGCCGGTTGTTACACCGGGACCTGCCGGTGAAAATAAAGTGCAGTTAGCGGCCGACAGTCCGGCTGCGGCTACTGTGGCCAAAGGAGCCCAGGATATTGTCTTTTCAAAGATAAATTTCTGCGCAGCTTCAGCAGCTAATACTATTTCCAAAATTATTATCACTCGAGGCGGAATTGCCGCTGACACTGATATTTCCAACATTAAACTTTATGATGGAATAACTCAGATCGGCGCAACTCAGGCCCTGAATCAGACCACTCATAAAGCGAGCTTTAGCTCGTTAACTTTGACAGTTGCAGCTAATTCCTGCAAAGTTATAACCGTTAAATCCAGTCTGGCTACGGGAGCTACTGCTGGAGACACTCCAAAATTAGGGATTGATTCTGCTGCCGACATCACCTCAACGGTGGCGTTGGACGGCGTTTTCCCAATCACCAGCAATTCAATGACGATTGCTGGAATTTCAGTTGGAGGCGTCTTGGTTGATGCTCTATCCACTCCATCGGGTTCAATTATTGCTGGCGGAGCGGAGCAATCAGTAGCCAGCTTCCAATTTACCGCTTCTTCAACAGAAGGGGTAAAAATTAATTCAATCACTTTGAGAGAAGTCGGTTCTTCAGTTGATTCCGATATTTCTAATATCAAATTATTCTACGGCTCAACTCAAGTTGGTTCAACAGCCGCCAGTTTAACAAGCGGCTTAGTAACCTTTGATTTGACTTCAGCTCCGATTGAAGTTTTAGCCAGCGCTTCCAAGACATTAACGGTTTATGTTGATGTCGGGACAAGCATTGGCGTTGCCACTAGAACTGTCAGGTTTGAGATTACTCAATATACCGATGTTTCTATTTATGGAACAAACAGCGGAGGCACCGTTGTGGCTCGGGGAGGCGATTCTTGGTCAGCTGATACTTGGGCTCAACAAGGCGCAGCCATTACAGTCACCTTGGGAACCTTAACTATTGCCCAAGATACCAGCTATGCTCCGTCATCCCAGTCCTACACTGTTGGAACCGTTCAGAATACTTTGAACGCTTTCAAATTCTCAACTGGCGCCTATGAAGGAGTGAGAATCACCCAAATTAAATTACACGCCACTGGTAGCGCAGCCAGCTCCGATTCTAACGTGTCCAATGTCAGCTTATATGGCACAGACGGCACCTTAGTAGCCGGACCGGCTGGCATGGTTTCAGGCGTGGTAACTTTTGGTTCTTACACCACTGGCTTGGATGCTACCGGACTCTTTGACATTGCCAAGTCGGCTAATAAAACCATTATTGTCAAGGCCGATATCCCAACAGGAGCAACAGCCACCGGCACAGCCAGCACAACATATTCAGCTATTGGCTTTGAGATTAAGACTCCCAACAGCAATGTTAAAGCTGATGGGCTGACTTCGCAGAACGACTTAGCCACCACTGACATCACTCCTGCTACCACTCTGCCTTCAACTGCTCTGACCCATGCTCTTATTTCTAAGGGAGTATTAACTGTTTCTTTGAACGCAGCTAGTCCTTCAGCAGCGACTTATGCTGTGGGCACTAGTGCTTATACTTTTGCCAAGTTTGACTTTACGTCAACTGGCGAAAACATAACCGTTTCCCAGATAAATATCCTGTTCGCCGCAACTAGCGTGAACGATACTTCTTTCACGGCAGCAGCCGGCGATGTCAACAATATCAGAATTTACGATGGCGCTACTTTATTGGCGACTGACCCGACCATCAGTTCCGGCAAGGCCGAATTCGGCATTACCTGGACTGTCGCGAAGAATACGACCAAGGTCATTACCGTGATTGGCGATATTCCAAGCGCTTCAGCCACCTCTGTTTTAAGAGCGGCTGTCAGCGTAGCTGGGGACGTGGTTTCATCTGGAAAGGATTCCGGCATCACCTTAACTACTTCCGGCTCTTTCGCTGTTTGGGCTAATGCCATGACTAAAGGCGCGCCGACTATCACTGTAACGCAAGCGACTACTCCGGTTGCCCAGACGCTCATTAAGGGAACTAATAACGCTCATGTCGGCACCTTTTACTTCACAGCCGGCACGGCCGAGGATCTAAAAATTACCTCGCTTAAATTAATTGTTGATTATTCAACAACCACCAACGCGACCAGCGCTTTTGGCGTGGCTGACATTTTGTCTTCTTCCGGTTATGTGCAGAATCTCAAGATCTGCGACGCTGGTTCAACTTGCGCTGACAGCGCTACCGGTCAAATCGGCAGCACTCAGCCAACTCTGACCGACACGACTAATTATGACTATGTCACTTTCTCCGGTCTTAACATAAGCATTCCCAAGGGCACGTCCAAAGCAGTCAATGTCAGACTTGATATCTTGGACACTTACAGCACTTCTACGGGTGTCTTTGTCGGATTTGCTTCAACAACTGATATTTCCGGCACCGGTCTTAGCTCGGGTCAAGCAGCAACTATTACCATGGAATTTGGCGGTGTTTCCAGCAAATTGATGACTTTGGGTTCTTCCGGAACCTTGGCAATCCAACTGGATACTAATACTCCGGTTTCGGCCCAAATGGTGGCTAACACAGCTGGCAATGAATTCGGTAGATGGAAATTTACTGCGTCTAACGAGAACATCAAGCTTTCTAAACTGACTTTCTTTGTCAACCAGAGTTCAGCCGTTGCTTCTAGCTCCAGCGCGGGCAGAGCAAGCGCTTTGGCAAACATTGTGGCGTTCGGTACAACCAGCAATGCTTCTTTCGGATTTGACTATTCTATTAATGGGAGAGCGACTACAACCTGTATCTTTAGCCCTCAAGGGAATTCAAGCACTACAGCTTCTTGGGTTACAGCAATTGAAACCAGCACCTGCGCCGGAATAGGGGCGACTGTATCATCGGCTAACATCTTTACTATCTACGCTACTTCCTCGGCTACTTCCTCTACCAGAACCGCATCGTCAACTGTTTCATTAACGATTTCTGATGCTCCTGCTGCCAACGCAACCAACGTGGCTGACGACTTGTATCTTGGCCTGAAATACGGCGGCACCGAGACGGTTAATAGTGTTGCCGGTTCCAAGGATAGCGTGGTCAAGATGTCTCTTTATGAGGGCGCAACCTGGAAAGCCGATGCCTTTGTTGGCGCAGAAACTTCCAGCGCCGTGGTCTTTAACTTCTCATCCGGTTCAGAGATTGA
>CAZWNE010000019.1:0-11314 GCA_964635155.1 uncultured Candidatus Saccharibacteria bacterium | reverse complement strand
ACTTACGAAGATTTTAAAATTGAAGATTATTGGTTCAGATTATCTCTGCCCGATTTCAAAGATAAGGAAAAATACGGAGATATAGATAATAAAAATATGTGGGAAAAAGGGATTGAAGTATTGAGAAAAGTTTTAATAAAGACAAAAATTAAATTTGTGGAGGCAGAGGGCGAAGCTTCTTTTTACGGGCCGAAAATAGACATCCAGATAAAAGACGTCAGGGGGAAGGAAGACACCATCGCCACCATTCAGGTTGATTATTATTCTGCAAATAAATTTAATCTGGCTTATATAAATGAAAAAGGAGAAAAAAAGCCCCCCGTCATCATCCACAGGGCTATTTTAGGGTCTTTTGACAGATTTTTCGCTTTTCTTTTAGAAAAAACAGCGGGCAACTTGCCCATTTGGCTATCCCCCATTCAGGCGGAAATTATTAATATCGGGGAATCGCATTCAGAATACGCAAAAAATATCTTAAAACAATTAAAAGAAAACGGGATAAGAGCCCAAATTGCCAAAGAAGATATGACGCTCGGAAAAAGAATCAGGGAGGCTGAAATGCAGAAAATCCCGTATATTTTGGTTGTCGGCGATAAGGAAATGGAAACGAAAACCGTCAGCGTCAGGCAGAGAGGCAAAGGCGATCTGGGGCAGATTAAATTGGAAAAATTAATAGAACAGGTTAAAATGGAAATAACCCGACACCAATAACACTAATGGAGTTATCTCAACAAACGCAAAATTTAATCTTGCGCTATCAGGCCTGGCAGAGAAGTTTGGAGCCGGTTGAACAAGGAACGGCCGTGATTCACGTGGACGAAGTGGCTTCAAAAGTGGCGGCCTTTTATGAAAAAATCCGGGGCGTAATTGATTGGCGCGAAGAACACTTATTAAGAAGAGCCAGCATAGAAAGAATTTTAAAAAGAAGGCTGTTTTTGGGCAAAATCGGCGAAGACCAAGCCCAACCATTTGTTTTGGAATTAATCCGCGGAGGATATTTCCCCAACGATAAAATCCAAGAAACAAAAATCCAAGATATCCAGCGCCTGCTTGATAAATATATTTTTATTCTTCACAACAGCAAAGTCATTAAGAGAGAAAAAATAAAAATTCAGCTTTACGACTGGCTGCTTTCTTTAGCGGCTTGCGAAGTGGAAGAAATTTTAGAACCCAACCGCAAAGAACGGGCCTTAATTGAATTTATGGAAGATATGATGAGAGAAAGGGTAATTGCTCCCGAAGGAATGCCAGAGAACGATAAAAACACCCAAATTTCAATCGGCGTCCAGCAAGCATTGTTCAAACTGGATAAAGCCACGATTTCTTATCAGCTTTTGAAAGAGAAATATCCGGATTGGCTCAATTTTCCAACCTCGCAGTTTGACCAAGTAAGCCAAGACATATATTCAATCTGGGAAAATATCGATAAAAATCTTAATCATCCCCTAGCCGGAAGATTTTATCAAATACTGGAAAGATACGATACTCCCTATTTTATCTTAGGCGATATTATTTCAATTGACCCCGCAAGGGCCGCAGAAAACCTTTTAAGCTCGGGCAGACTGGAAAGCTCAATCAAAGAGTCCTATTCCAGAAGATTGCATAAACTAAACTCCAGAATAAAAAAGGCGGCGATTTTCAGCACTATTTCTATTTTCCTCACTAAAATATTATTGGCGCTGGCCATTGAAGTTCCTTTTGATAGATATACGATCGGCTACGTTAATCTGCAGGCCTTGGGGCTGAGCGTCTTGATTCCGCCTCTTTTAATGTTTTTTATAGTTTCTACCATCAGGCCTCCCAAAAAAAGCAATTTGGAAAAAGTTATTATGGAAACTACAAAAATAATTTTTACGACCGAAAAAAAAGATACTTATAAAATTTCCGTTCCCAGAAAACGAGGGTTTATTTTAAACGCCATAATTCTGCTTTTTTACCTGGCCACTTTCTTAGCCTCTTTCGGCTTTATTTTGTGGGGACTGGATAAATTGAATTTTGGGATCTTGTCTAAAATAATTTTTATCGTCTTTTTCTCTCTAATTTTCTTTGCCGGAGCCAAAATAAAAGAAAGGTCTAAGGAATTAATAGTTGAAGAAGACCGAGGCGGATTTTTTTCTTTTTTGTTTGACTCTTTTTCACTGCCCTTCCTGCGTCTTGGGAAGTGGCTGTCCGGCCAATGGACGAAATATAATGTCGTCCTGGTGATGATCACGGCTTTGATTGATATGCCCTTCCAGCTTTTTACCGAATTTCTGGAACAATGGCGCTATTTTGTAAAAGAGAAGAAGGAGGAGATACGTTAACATAAAGTCGAAGATAAAAATTAAAATTTAAAATATAAAATTATGTTAAAACTTATTATTTTTGCGGTATCTTTAAGTTTACTCATCGGTGGTGCTGCCTTAGCCCAAGAAGAAACAAGCACTACGGAAGCAGTCAATCTGGATGAAAATATTCAGGCCGAGGATCTGGGAATTTCCGAGCCCAATATTTTGCCCGACAATCCGCTTTATTTCTTTAAAAATATTGGCCGGGGAGTTCAAAATTTATTTACCTTCAATCCCGTTAAAAAAGCCGAACTGAAAGAAAAATTCACCAATGAAAAATTGCTTGAAATAAAAAAAATGGTTGAAAAAAATAAAAGCCAGAGCGCGATTAGCCGGGCGGTTGATAGCTACCAAAAAGAAAGCGAAACGGCTAAAAAAACAGCTGAAAAAATAAGAGAAACGGCAACCGAAAACGAAAAAGTAGGGAAATTTTTGGATAAATTCATTCAACAACAGACTCTCCAGCAAAAAATTCTGCAAAAACTGGAAACCCAAGTATCCACAACCGCACTCTCAAAGATACAGGACGCCAGGGAAAAGCATCTTGAAAAGTTCGGAGAAGTGATGACAATATTGGAAAATAAAGAAAATATCGCTGAAAGATTGGAAAAGAATCTGCAAGACGTCAAGGGAAGCGAATTTAAAAATTTTAAAAACCTGGAAATACTCAAAGAATTAGAGGGAAAAGTGCCGGAAGCCGCCAAAGAGGCAATTCAAAGAGCGCAGGAAAACACTTTATTGCGCTTAAAAACCGATATTTCTCAAATGTCATCAGAAAACCAGGGAAAGTTCCAGTCGTATATAAATGAAATTACCGGCAACCAGGAAACAAAATCAGAGATATTGGAAAATTTGCGCAGCGAATTCAAAACGAATCCTGCGTTGAAAGAAAAATTGCTGGAAACAAGGGACAAAATTTTAGAAAAAATAGAAGTGAAAGATTGTCCGGAAATAGTCAAACCAAGCTCTGATTTCTGCAAAGACGGCCGGATAGTGATAAAGAAAAACGAACAAGGATGTATTGTCGCTTTCAACTGCCTGATTCCCGGCGAATTCAACACGCCCCCTACGTCGAATAAACAAACCTGCATCACCTTATGGGAACCCGTTTGCGGTAAAAATAACCGAACTTATTCTAATAAATGTTTTGCCGCAGCGGCGAAGATAGAGATTGCTCATCCCGGCGAATGCAAGGCGACGACGGTTAAGTAAAATGAGATACCACATTATTACCTTTGGCTGTCAGATGAACGAATCTGACAGCCAAAGGATTGCCGCGATTTTAGACAAAAAAGGCTATTCGCCCGCCTCAATAAATGAGGCGGATTTCATTGTGGTTAATATGTGTTCGGTTCGCCAGTCGGCGGTCGACAGGGTTTATGGATTAATTAATAAATTTTCAAAACTTAAAGCTAAAAATCCAAAACTCAAAACCGTATTGACGGGCTGTGTTTTGCCAAAAGACCGGCAGAAGTTCAGACAGGGATTTGACCAGATTGTTAAGTTTTCGAATTTATTAAAATTAAAACCTAACCATTCGACAGGCTCAAGGCAGATTTTAGTTCCCATTTCTAACGGCTGCAACAATCTTTGCTCTTACTGCGCCGTACCCTTAACCAGAGGCGCTTTAAAATGCCGCAGCCATAAGGAAATTATAAAAGAAGTGGAAAATATCACCCAAAAGCAAGCTAAAGAAATATGGCTTTTGGGCCAAAATGTGAATAATTACTGCTCGCCCGAGGACCCGTCGATAAACTTTGCCAAACTTGTAAAGATGGTTTGTAAAATTTCCGGTAAATTTAAATTTTTTTTTATGTCGCCCCATCCCAAGAACTTTTCCGACGAGTTAATCGATATCCTGGCCGAGTGCCCGAAATTCGGCAAATATCTTAATTTACCGGTTCAATCTGGGGATGACGTTATTTTAAAAAAAATGGGCCGTAATTATGCAGCCGCAACTTATAAAAATTTGATAAAAAAAATTAGAAAAAAAATACCCGACATCAATCTTTCCACTGATATTATTGTCGGATTCCCAGGGGAAACAAAAAAGCAGTTTGAAAATACGGTAAAATTATTCAAGGAAATTAAATTCAATAATGCTTATATTTCCAAATATTCCCCGCGCGCCGGAACCAGCGCCTTTAATCTAAAAAACAATGTCCCATTAACGGAGAAAAAAAGAAGATGGAAAATTCTAAAAAACTTATTGTTATATTAGGACCCACAGCTTCAGGCAAGTCGGAATTGGCGGTAAAAATAGCCCTTCGACTCGGCTCAGGGCGAGCTGAAATTGTTTCGGCTGACTCAAGGCAGATTTATAAAGGCCTAAATATCGGCTCGGGAAAAATAACCAAAAAAGAAATGCAAGGCGTTCCCCACCATCTTTTAGATGTCGCCTCGCCAAAAAAAATATTTACGGTAGCCCAATACCGAAAATTAGCCATAGCCGCTATAAACAAAATACAAAAAAAGAATAAAATTCCTATTTTGTGCGGTGGAACGGGGTTTTATATCCAAGCCGTAGTAGACGGCATCGTCATCCCGGAAGTTAAGCCCGACTGGCGCTTAAGAAAAAAATTGGAAAAAAAACCGGTAAAAGAACTTTTTAGAATGCTTCAAAAATCCGATCCGAGGCGCGCTAAAAACATTGATAAAAATAACCCGAGAAGGCTCATCAGGGCGCTTGAAATAGTGATAAAAACAAAAAAATCTATACCCGCTTTAAAGAGAAATCCCCTTCCCTATCCCATTTTAATGATCGGCGTCAAATTGTCCAAAAAAAAATTACAGGAAAGAATAAAAAAACGAGTTGAAAAAATGCTTAAATCAGGATTGGAAAAAGAAGCTAAAAAATTCTCCTTGCCGATAATCGGCTATCAGGAATGGTCTTTGCCAAACCCGGAAGATTCAATCATCCGGCACACAATTCAATACGCTAAGCGCCAGATGACTTGGTTTAAGCGAGATAATCGCATTCACTGGATTAAAAACTTTCACCAAGCCGAAAAACTAGTCAAAAAATTCCTCTAAAAACAAGAAGAGGGAAACATTCATAGAATGTCGCCCTCTTTCGGAATGGCCGGTATTTTTACCAGCCAAGTTGTGCAATCGGCGTGTGAGGAATCGTCTTTCCGCTGGAAAGACGAATGCGTCCGGCAGGTGCAGGCGCCATCCTCTGATCAAAATGAGGATCGTCCCCCTCTGGAAAAACTACTCCTTGATGCTCAAGGAGTTTTTTCTCCTCGGCCGTTAATTTTGGACTAACTTTCATTGTTTGTCCACCTCCTCTGATTTATATTATACACCCTTTTTTGTCTTTGTCAAGAGGTTTCAATTGGGACAAAACGGTTCGGATTGAAAAAGCTCCATTCCCCCCTCAAGCAACTCTGGCAAGCCATAGTTAAGGCAGGGGGAAAAAGTTTCTGCCTCCCTCAATTCCTTCCAAAAAAGAACTCTCCTGGCCCACTGCCAAGCCAGACTCATGAGCACGGAATTGGATTGAGGGTATTTTAACGGCCGGCCGGACTTTGTTCGATACTTCGTATAAGCGTGCTCCTCGCAAAGCCCGAAATGAATTCCTATGCCGGGTATTCTACCGCTTAACCCATTAGAGTAGACAACGACGGAAGAACCGCAAAACAAACAATGGTCTGACATAATCCCTCCTTTTCTTGTGTTAAATTATGAAATAGCACTTTGGCGTTAAAGCTTCAGCACTAGAACTATTATATATTTTTATATCTTAATGCTTTATTTTGTTTTTGTCAAGAGGTCTTTTAAGATAGTATTTACGATCTGGGGGTTGGCTTTGCCTTGGGTCTTGGCCATAATTTGGCCTGCCAAAAACTGAAGAACGTTGGTTTTTCCATTTTTATAGTCCTCCACCGCCTTTTGATTTTTAGAGATAACTTCTATTGCAATTTTTTCAATTTCTTTTTCATCGCTGACCTGTTCTAACCCTCTTTTTTTAATCAAATCCAGAGGATTAGAGCCAACCAGTTCTGGCAAAATTTCTTTAGCTGTAGCATTGGATATCTTTTTATCTTTTATTAAAATTATTAATTGTGAAAAATTTTTAGGCGGGATATTGTAATTTTTTACCTCTGTATTTATTAAAAAATCGGAGGCCGACTTAACGAGATTAGGCGGCAATTCTTTGGCCACTTTTTCAAAATATTCTCCCAAGCTTTTATTATAAACAAAAATCTCAACGGATTTTTCATCTAACTCGTACTCCCTTTTAAATCTCTCTCTTCGATGAGCCGGCAATTCTGGGATTTCCGCCTTAATTCCATTGATAAATTCTTTTGAATGGTGAAGGGGTGGCAAATCGGGCTCCGGGAAATATCTATAATCGTGAGCTTCTTCTTTTTCTCTCTGGCTGAAAGTCAGCCCCTTATCATCTAGCCAGCCCCGAGTCTCCTGGATGATTTTCTCTCCTTTTTCTAATAAATCAGATTGCCTTTTAATCTCATAATCAACCGCTCTTTCCACCGACCGGAAAGAATTAAGATTTTTTATTTCAACCTTAGTTCCCAATTTTGAATCCTTAGATAGGGAAATATTCACCTCAACTCTCATTTCTCCTTTTTCCATATCGGCATCGGAAACATTAAGATAGTGCATGATTAAATGCAGTTCTTCGGCAAATTTTTTCGCTTGAATTGCAGAAGTAATGTCGGGCTCGGTCACCAGCTCCATCAAAGGGACGCCCGCCCGGTTAAAATCAACCAGAGAATAGTCGTCTTTATGGATTAAACTGCCGGTATCTTCTTCGAGATGAACCCTGGTAATTCTTATTTTCTGACCATCAACATTTAAAAACCCTCCAAGACAAAGTGGTTTATCGTACTGGGATATCTGATAGCCCTTGGGCAAATCGGGATAAAAATAATTTTTCCGGTCGAATTTGGAAAACTCCGGAATTTGGCAATTCAAAGCCAGGCCGGTTTTAATGACCTTTCTCAAGGCCTCCTCGTTAATAACGGGCAAGGTTCCGGGCTGAGCTGTGCACACGGGGCAAATGTTGGTATTGGGATTTTTCTCTTCAGAATCATTCTTACAAGCGCAAAACATCTTGCTTTGAGTGCTTAATTCGATATGAATTTCCAAACCGATAGCGGGCTGGTATTTCATAAATTTTTTGCTTCATCTGTTATTTCCGTTCCCGAGCTTGTGCCGATTATATCCGCGCCCGCCTCCAGCATCATTTTGGCATCTGATAATGTTCTGATTGCGCCTGACGCCTTTACCAAAATACCCTTAGCAGATTCCCGCATTATTCTAATATGCTTGGCTTTTTCTTTTAATTCGGTATTATCCAAAGGGTCATCTATGGTCGCGGTTTTAACGCAAATTGCGCCAGATTCCTTAACCATTTCCGAGGCCTTTTTTATTTCCTCGTCGGTTAAATAGCCGGAGCCGATGATAACCTTTGTCGGCAGTATTTTGCAGAGTTCTTTCAAATCAATTGAAACTTCGTCATATTTCCTGTTTTTAAAATCGTCTATCTTCATCACCAGTTCAATCTCGTCAGAGCCATCATTTTTGGCTTTTTCAATAATTTTTTTTCTTTCTAACGTAGTGCTTGCTCCAGTAGGCGCGTCGATCAAGGTGGTCACCTTAACGCCCGAATCCTTAAGATATTCTTTGGCCCATTTTGTATGTTCGGGGTAAATGCAAAGAGCCCTAAAGCCGTAAGCTTTGGCTTCTTCGCAGACCTTTTTAATTTCGTCCTCCCCGGCACTTTTTTTCAAAAACGTCTGGTCTATAACGCGAGCTGTAGCGAAGCGTGAAGATGAGGATTTATCCTCATCGCCCATTTTAGCGTAATCCATGTTTTATTCTATATTAGATAAATATTCTTTATATATGATCTCCGGCCAACCTTCGGCATTCTCCAGATATTTTGGCATATCTTCCAACTTTATCAACCCCCCTTCTATTTTATCATTTTCCTTAATAGTAATCTGCGGGCTATCGCCCGTAAAATGATATATCAACCCCAGATGAACCGACTCTACCTGCCGGCGTTCATCATTCAAAATGCCGATGAATTTTTTCTCTATTATATTCCCCTTGTAAACGACTTCTTCCTCCCATTCCCTCAGTGCTCCCGCCATTACAATATCTTCTCCTAATCTTAAGTCAATCGGATTAATATGCCCGCCAACGCCTATCTGACAGTTATTCACTAATCTTTTATCGCCGGCTAAATACTTGTAAAAAAAGTATTGGTCCTGAAAATTAAAAATAATATACGGTATGATCTGTTGAAAAGAAGGATCATTCTCCATGTCCTGCCTTAGCTTGAACTGAGAATATTTTTTAATTAAATCCAGATAATATTCTATGTTTTCTCTTTTCAAACCCTGCCAGCGTTCTTTCTTGAAAATAATATCGCTGGCAATGGTTAAAACTTGTTCATTTGCTGTCATTTTCTTTCTAAAGTTAAAAAGGTGTATGGATACTGATTTTCTTTATCGGGATCGTTTTCGACCCTTTCAATTTCATTCCAGTCGTTGTAATCAATTTCCGGGAAAAAGGCGTCAGCGCCTTCAATGTCCGCGTCAATCAAGGTTAAATACAGGCGATTGGTTAAAGGTAAAAACTGCTTGTATATCGAAGCTCCGCCTATAATCATTACTTCATCAGAACCTTTAGCGACGGCCAAAGATTCTTCTATGGAATGTACGACAATGCACCCCGGAGCCGTATAATTTTTATCAAAAGTCATAATGATATTGGTTCTTCTGTGAAGGGGCTTACCGATGGATTCAAAGGTTCTTTGGCCCATAATCACGGGTTTCCCCATAGTCAGCTCGTGGAAATGCTTAAGATCAGCCGGCAAGTGCCAGGGTAAGGCATTCTTGCATCCGATTACCCAGTTATTTGCAATGGCCACGATAATTGATATTGTCATCTTGATATAGTATTATAATAGCATAAAGCCAAGCGATGAAGTGGCGACTTCATCTTCAACTTCGTTTTTTATTCTAAAAAACTAGTTATGAAAGCGCAAAATAACCATATTATTGAGGATTACCAAGAATTAAAAAAGATCGTTGACGCCCATCGAACTTTGGGGCATAAAATTGTCTGTACGGTCGGCTCTTGGGATATGCTTCACATCGGCCATCTGCGCTATTTAATTAAATCCAGAGAATATGGGGATGTCCTGGTTGTCGGAACCGACAGCGACCGGGGAATAAAGCTCTACAAGAAAAATAATCTTAGGCCTATTATCCCCCAAGAAGAAAGAATGGAAATGTTGAAATACCAGGAATGCGTTGACTATGTCACCTTGATTGACGATATAGACGATAGCGGGAAATGGCAATACGAATTGATAAAATTAATCAGGCCCGATGTCTTTATCACTACCCCCGAAAGTTATCCCGAAGAACAGTTAAAAGATATTAAACAATACGCCAACGAAGTCGTAGTTCTTCCCCGCCAGGCCCAGTATACCTCCAGCACCAAGATTATTGAGGGAACGGTCAAGAAACACATTGAGGCACTTTTAAACGAAGTGATAAAGAAGGGATAAGCGATGAAAAAAAAGTTCGTTAATCTGAAAAACGCCAGAAAGGGAGAATATCAGCGAGTAATAGAAAAAATAGCTTCGACTGGCAAGTGCCCCTTTTGCAAAGAAGATTTCAAATATCACACAAAACCGGTATTCAAACAAAAAAACGGCTGGTTTTTAACGGAAAATAGTTGGCCGTATAAAAACAGCCGCCTTCATCTCATCATTATTTGCGATAAGCATAAAGAAAATTTCTCTGAATTAACAAAAAAAGACCTCGTCGCGGTCGATTTTTTGGCAAACTTTGCTGTAAAAAAATATAAAATAAAAGGCGGGGCTTTGGCGATGCGATTTGGTGATACCGACTATACCGGCGCTTCGGTATCCCATCTTCATTTTCATATAATTTCTCCTAAAATAAATAAAAAAACGGGCCGGGCAAGGACCGTTAATTTCCCCGTCGGCTAACTAAATACCTATATCTGCCTTTATTGAAGGATGGGGATCGTAACCTTCAAGCTTGAAATCTTCGTACTTAAAGTCGAAGATGTTTTTTATTTCAGGGTTAAGGGTCATTTTTGGCAAAGCTTTCGGTTCCCGAGTAAGCTGAAGCTTTACCTGCTCTATGTGATTTAAATAAATATGGGTGTCAGATAAGGTATGGATGAATTCGTGGGCTTTCAAACCAGTGGCCTGGGCCATCATCATCAACAACAGAGAATAAGATGCGATATTAAAGGGCACTCCTAAAAATACGTCACAGCTCCGCTGGAAAAGATGCAAAGATAATTTTCCTTGGGCATGAAAAAATTTGAAAAAACAATGGCAGGGAGCGACAAAAACCTTGTCTACGTCTTCCGGATCCCAAGAGGTCACCACCAGGCGCCTCGTATCCGGATTTCTCTTGATATCTTCGACAACCTGGGCTATCTGGTCAATTTCTCCGCCGTCTCTCTTTTTCCAATGCCGCCATTTTTCTCCGTAAATCGGGCCAAGTTCACCCGAGGGCAAGCCGTATTTTGCCGTGGCTTCGGGAGTAGCCCACTCGTCCCAAATAGTAACTCCGTGGTCCTGCAAATACTTAACATTAGTATCTCCTTTTAAAAACCATAAAAGCTCGTAGATAATGGACTTTAAGGGCATTTTTTTGGTGGTCAATAAAGGAAAACCTTCGTCCATTTTAAAACGCATCTGGTAGCCGCAAACAGCTATATTCCCCACTCCCTGGGGGTCGCCCTTTCTCTCGCCATTTTCCAAAACGTATTTTAATAAATCCAGATACTGCCGCATACTTTAATTATATAGAACATGATAAATTTTTACACCAGCAGACTCTAAAACAATTTTGGCGTCAAAGTTGGAACCGCCTTTGGAGAAATAAAGATTTTTGATGCCAGAACAGGCAATTAGTTTAGCGCAAACTGGACATGGAAAGGTGGTGACATAAAGCGATGTC
>CAZWNE010000018.1:0-12447 GCA_964635155.1 uncultured Candidatus Saccharibacteria bacterium | reverse complement strand
AAATCGGCAAGCGTCTGGATACAAGTTATTACGGCTTGATTATTGCTTGGCACGGCGAAATGAAAAAAATCTGCGATAAGTTTGGGATTGATTTTGAAAAAGCGGTGACCGATTTTAACCAGACATATAATGAAGGATATGCCAAATTAGGAAAGAAAAACGTTATCCGCCCGGTTCTTTATCCGCCCAAAAGGGGGATTACGGGCCACTGCATTATCCCGAACGCTGAAATTTTAAATAAATATTTTAAAAGCAAATCATTAGATTTCATTTTGGATTATAAGCCTAAGTAAAAAACATGGAACAAAATACAACAAAAAAGGCGCTTATTACGGGCATAGCGGGCCAAGACGGCTCATATTTAACGGAATTTTTATTGAGCAAGGGCTATGAAGTCCACGGGATTATCAGGTGGGACAGTATTTTTACCACCGAAAGAATCGACCATCTTTATCAGGATCCCCATATTAACGGCGTGAAATTATTTTTGCATTATGGCGACATGATTGACACTGGAAATTTAGAAAGATTGATCAACGAGATTAAGCCGGATGAAGTTTATCATTTGGCCGCCCAATCTCACGTTAAGGTAAGTTTTGATATGCCGGAATATACTTCAAATACCGATGCCTTGGGCACTTTGAGGGTTTTGGAAGCGATTAAGAATTCCGGTTTGCCGATAAAATTTTATATGGCTGCTAGTTCTGAAATGTTTGGAAATTCCCCGGCTCCCCAAAATGAAAATACTGTTTTTCATCCCCGCAGCCCTTATGCCTGCGCCAAGGTTTTCTCTCACAATATAACTCGGGTTTATCGCGAGGCCTACGGATTGTTTGCCGTTAACGGGATTTTATATAATCACGAGAGTCCCCGAAGGGGCCCGACTTTTGTTACGAAGAAAATTACCAGAGCCATCGCCAGAATTAAAGCCGGTCTTGAAAAAAAGATTTATTTGGGAAACTTAGATGCCAAACGCGACTGGGGATTTGCTCCCGAATATGTTGAAGCAATGTGGCGCATGCTTTGCCAGCCTCACCCAGATGATTTTGTCGTGGCTACGGGCCAGACCCATTCAGTGGAAGAATTTTTGGAAGAAGCGTTTGCGTACGCCGGCCTTAATGACTGGCGGCCGTATGTTGAAATTGATAAGCGGTATTTCCGGCCGGCAGAAGTGGAAGCATTAATGGGCGATGCCAAAAAGGCCAAAGAAACATTCGGCTGGGACCCGAAAATTAAATTCCAGGAACTTGTCAGAATTATGATTGATTCTGATTTCCGAGCGACAGGTCTGGTGCCCCCTGGCGAAGGGGATAAAATTTTAAAAGAGAAATTTCCCGACAGATGGTGGAAAATTGATTAATATGCCCAATCTTAAAGAAAAGAAAATTTTGATTACCGGAGCCGATGGTTTTGTCGGCAGGCATTTAGTTAGGAATTTGTTAGAAAAAAGGCGAGTCCCCAAAGAGAATTTATTTTTACCGAATTTCAAAGAATTAGATTTAAGGAATTGGGAAGATTGTAAAATCGCAGTAAGGGGGCAGGAGATTGTCATTCATTTGGCGGCTAAAGTGGGAGGTATCGGATTGAACAGAGAGGAGCCAGGCGAACTATTCTATGACAATATTGTAATGGGCGCTCAATTGATGGAAGCAGCCAGACAGGCGGGAGTCGAGAAATTCGTGGCGGTGGGAACAATTTGTTTTCCAGTTGGTACAAAAATTGTTTCCAATCCTTCAGTGGAACTAATCGAAAATGTTAAACTCGGCCAGAAAGTATTGACAGATAATGGTACCTTCCAGGCCGTTACTCATATATTCCAGCGCTTTTATAGTGGTAAACTTATAACAATTCAAGCTTCTGGTGTACCTTCATTGTCCGTTACTCCCGAACATCCATTTTTAGTTCAAGAGCGCGACAGCGATTATTTTATTTGGAAAAAGGCGCAGGAAATTAAGGTCCACGATTATTTAGTTGTGCCTAAGTTAGCTCTTAAAGAAAAATTTAATAATATCCAATTTTCTCAAGATTTTTGTGAATTAATCGGTATTTTTGTTGCGGAAGGCGCTGTATTTCTTCGAGATACAGGAAAAAGGGGAAGCAGGGGACATATATACTTTTCTTTTGGTGAAGAGTTAAAACTGATTGAAAGGACAAAATTGTTGATGCGACGTTGTTTTGGGCTCGAAGGCTCTTTAAAGAAAATGGCAGGCCAGCAAGGATATCAATTGCATTATTATGATTTATCAACCGCGAGATTTTTTGCTCAAAAATGTTATAGTGGTTTGCCACACCATGCTTTCAATAAAATTTTTCCGGAATCAACTATTTTTTTACCGAAGGAAAAATTGATAGCTTTAATAAAAGGATATTTTCAAGGCGATGGCTGTTTTTCTAAAAGTTGCGCGCGAAGGAAAATTAATTTTACTACCGCTTCAGAAAAATTAGCTTGGCAATTACGATTGATACTTGGAGAATTAAATATTTATAGCCATCTTCAATTTAGAAAACGTCCTGGTGTTTCTATTATCCTCGGCCGGCAAGTAATCCAAAGAGACAGTTGGTCTACTTGGATTACAGGAAATGAGCAAATTGATTATTTTTTGAGTCTCATGCGCGGAGAAAATACAAAAAAATTAAGAGGATTTCGTGCGCGGTTTCGTCGGGAATCAGCGGGTTATATGGTGCCGGTTTTTAATATCGCAGAGAAAGATTATACGGGAGATGTCTTTAATTTGGAAGTAAAAAATCGTCAGACATACCTTGCTAATGGCGTGGTGGCTCATAATTGCTCTTATCCAAAATTTACGCCAATTCCCTTTAAGGAAGAAAATTTATGGCTGGGCTATCCTGAAGAAACCAACGCCCCCTATGGCTTGGCAAAAAAAATGCTTTTAGTGCAAGGGCAGGCCATGAGAAAGCAATACGGATTCAATGTGATTAATCTTCTGCCGGTTAATATGTATGGTCCTGAAGATTCGTTTGACCCTAAAAAATCCCATGTCATTGCCGCTTTAATCAAAAAAATTTATGAGGCAAAAAAAGAAGGAAAAGATTACGTTGAGGTCTGGGGGACGGGAAAACCAACTCGGGAATTTATGTATGTAGAAGACGGGGCGGAAGGAATTATTTTAGCCGCCGAAAAATATGACAAACCAGAACCAGTGAATTTGGGATCGGGCGCAGAAATTTCAATCAAAAATTTAGCCCAATTAATATGCCAATTGATGGATTTTAAGGGGAAAATCCGTTGGGACAAATCAAAACCCGACGGCCAGCCCAGGCGCTGCCTTGATGTTTCCAGGGCGGAAAAAGAGTTCGGTTTTAAAACTCTTACTTTACTGGAAGACGGGCTAAAAAAAACAATAGAATTTTATCAAAGTGCTCAATCTTAAAAAAAAGAAAATTTTGGTTACTGGCGGCAGCGGTTTTATCGGAAAGGAAGTGGTCAATAACTTAGTTAAAAAGCGGGGCGTTTTACCGAATAATATTTTTGTTCCCTTGGAAAAAGATTATGATTTAAGGCGGCGGGAGGATTGCCAGAGGGCGGTCAAAGGGCAGGACATTGTTATTCATCTGGCGGCCGTTACCGGAAATATCGAATTCCATAAATTGAATCCAGGAAGAATATTTTACGATAATCTTATTATGGGCACTTATCTTATGGAGGCAGCGAGATTGGCTCACATTGAAAAATTTTTAGGAATAGGCAGCGCGACCGAATATCCCAAAAACGCTTCAATCCCTTTGAAAGAAAAAGACCTTTGGTCGGATTATCCCGAAGAAACCAACGCCCCTTATTCATTGGCAAAAAAAATGCTTTTAGTGCAAGGGCAGGCCTATAGGCAGCAATACGGATTTAATGCGATTCATTTATTATTAACCAATGTTTTCGGGCCGGGAATGAATCTTGAAAACGGTTATGTCATTTCATCTCTTATTCAAAAAGTAGATAGCGCCAAGCAAAAAGGGGAAAAATTCATTGAATTGTGGGGGACGGGAAAGCCAACAAGAGATTTTTTATATATTGAAGATGCTTCGGAGGCCATTGTTCTGGCTGTTGAAAAGTATGATAAAGCAGAGCCCGTTAATATTGGGTCGGGCGAAGAAACATCAATCAAAGAACTAGCGAAAATTTGTTCTTCTTTAATGAATTTTGACGGCGAAATTCGCTGGGACCCGACAAAACCGGATGGCCAGTTAAGAAGATTTTTAGATACAAATCTGGCGCAAAAAGAGTTCGGTTTTAAAGCAAAAACAGAATTTAAAACAGGTTTAGCCAAAACATTAGAATGGTATAAAAAAAATAATGCAAAAAAATAGACACATTAGAACAATAGTCTGCTGCCGCTCTTGCGGTTCCAAAAAACTGGTTCCCGTTCTTTCGCTGGGCAACCTTTATATTTCTGATTTTATTAAGAACGATGATTCGGAAAAAATGGGCCGGCAGCCGCTTGATTTGGCGATTTGCGACCTTGATTCCAACGGCTGCGGACTGCTTCAATTAAAACATACCTATTCCCCGGAAATATTTTATAGAAATTACTGGTATCGGTCGGGGATTAATAAAAGCATGGCCGATGCGCTTTTGGATGTTGTCAGGAAAACAGAAAAGATCGCCCGGCCCAAAAGCGGCGACTATGTCATTGATATTGGGGCTAACGACGGAACCTTGTTCAGTTTTTATAAAAATCCCGACCTTAAACTCGTTGGCTTTGAACCGGCAAAGAATTTAATGCCGTATGCAAAGAAAAATTGCCCGTCAGCCGACTATATCAATGATTTTTTTAATTTTGAGGCCTGGCATAAAAAATATGGAGAAAAAAAAGCCAAAATCATAACCGCCATTGCCATGTTTTATGATTTAGATGACCCCAATAAATTTGTTTCGGATATAGCTAAATGCTTGGACCAAAAAGGGGTATTCGTCATTCAAATGAGCTATTTGCCGTCGATGCTTTCGCAGAACGCTTTTGATAATATTTGTTCCGAGCATCTGGAGTATTATTCGCTCGCTTCTTTAAATATTCTTTTAAAGCGGCATAATTTAGAAGTTTTTGATGCCGAGTTAAATGATGTCAACGGCGGAAGCTTCCGCACTTATATTCAGCGCCAAGGGCAAAGGCCAATTCATCATAATGTCAGAAAATTAGAAAAATTGGAAAAAAAATTGAATCTTGCCGCTAAAAAAACCTATCGCAGCTTTGCTTCCCGAATCATCGCCTTTAGAAAAAATTTGCTTGATTTTATCAAGAGAGAAAGGGCCAAAGGAAAGAAAATTTACGGATACGGCGCTTCCACGAAAGGAAACACTCTTTTGCAATTTTATAAGTTAAACAGCAAATTAATAGAAGCCATAGCCGACAGAAATCCCGATAAATGGGGCGCTAAAACAGTCGGGACTTTAATCCCTATCATTTCCGAAGAAGAGGCAAGAAAGCAAAATCCCGATTATTTTTTGGTCCTTCCGTGGCATTTCTTGAAAGAATTCATCCAAAGTGAGTCTGAATTCCTGAAAAGAGGGGGAAAATTTATTATTCCCTTGCCAGAGTTTAAGATTATAAGTGGAAAGGCGATGAGGTAGCGACCTCATCTTTACCTTCGTTTTTATTAGAATAAAAACTTGGTCTATGGATATTCCAAAATTAAAAAATATTTTATTGGAAAATGGGACGATTAAGCAGACGCTTTTTAAGAATGCTTTTTGGCTTTGGCTGGGCGTGGCTGTCAATAAATTATTGATGTTTGCCCTGCTGGTTTATGCCGCGAGAATTTTAGGAGCCACAGAATACGGAAAGTTTGCTTTCGCCTTTGCGTTCATCTCTTTATTCGTAATTTTCCATGATTTTGGCCTGCCGACAATCATTACCCGCGAATTTGCCGGCGCCAAAGAAAAAACAGAAGAATTATATTCTATTATTTCTTTAAAGATTTTGTTGGTTTTTGGAGCATTTCTTTTAATCTTATTATCGTCTTTTTTTATCACATCCCATCCTGATATTCAAAGAATAATTTTAGTTTTAGCGCTTTTCAGCATAGTTAACGGCCTGGCCGCTGTTTTCTACGCCGTTTTTCAAGCCCGTCAAAAAATGGAATATCAGGTCTGGTCGGAAATTTTACAATTCCTGCTGATATCAGGATTAGGATTTCTTATTCTTTTTAAGATTCCCTCAATTAATAATTTGAGCTATGCTTACTTATTTTCCGCTTTATTGTCCTTGATTTTTACTTTGCTTCTTTTCTCCTTTAAAATTTTCCCTGTAAAAATTAATTGGCAATTTTCTGTTTGGCGGAAATTTTTGCTAATGTCTTGGCCTCTCGCCCTGACTAGTTTGTTCGGCGTTATTTACAGCTATACCGATTCTGTCATGCTGGGGTCTCGGAATATGCTGGCTGAAACGGGCTGGTATAATGCCGCCAATAAAATCGTTATGGCGAGTTTAATCCCGATGGGCTTGCTCTCCACCAGCTCTTATCCCGTTTTAAGCAAGCTTTTTCAGGAATCGCGGGAAAAGCTTCAGAAGGCCTGGGATTTTCAGTTAAATCTGATGATTTCAATTAGTTTTCCCTTAATGGTCGGAGGCGCAGTTTTAGCCCCCGGCATTATCAATCTTTTTTATCCGGCCGAATTTGCGCCTTCGATTCTAGCTCTCCAAATTTTAATTGTCAGTGCGGGGGCGATTTCGCTTTACCGCCCCTTTTATGACATTATGATTGTCTTTAACCAGCAGGCGAAAACATTTTGGGTCACGGTGATCGGCGCGGCAGCCAACGTTATTTTGAACTTGCTTTTAATCCCAAAATACAGCTTATATGGAGCGGCCATAGCCACGGTAATCACTCAACTTTTAATCCTGTTTTTTTATTTATTATTTACTTATAAATTTACTTTGATTCGTTTTTTCAATTCAGATATTTTTTCTGTTTTTGCCATATCTTTGATTTCCAGTTTGGCAATGTATTTGGCGATAAGGTCGCCGGCAATTTATCATCTTAATGTTCTTTTGGCGATTTTAGTCGGAATCGCGACTTATGCTTTCACGATTTTCGTTTTAAGAAAAATTTTAAATTATTTTAAATACCTTTATGCTAAAAGATAAAAAAATAATAGCCCTAATTCCGGCTCGGGGAGGTTCAAAATCAATTCCCAAAAAAAACATAGTTGATTTGGGCGGGTTTCCGCTTATCGCTTATTCTATTGCCGCGGCCAAGCTGTCAAATATTATTTCCAGGATAATTGTCAGCACCGACAGCGAAGAGATAGCAGAAGTTGCCAGAAAGTACGGCGCCGAAGTTCCTTTTATGAGGCCAGCCGAGTTTGCCACGGATACAGCTGGCGATTACGGAGTTTTTAAACACGCCTTGGAATGGCTTAAGGAAAATGAAAATTATGAACCGGAGTATTTGGTGCACCTTAGGCCGACGACTCCCCTAAGAGACCCTGAATTAGTTGATAGAGGAATAGAGGAGATTTTGACGCATCCAGAAGCAACTTCCTTAAGGTCGGGATATGAGCTGAGAGAATCGCCCCACAAGTGCTTTGTTATTGAAAATGGTTTTTTTACGGGACTGTTCCCGGAAGATAAAAGGCCGGATTATACTAATTTGCCAAGGCAGGCCTTTCCCAAGGTTTATCAGCCAGACGGCTACGTTGATGTTGTTAAAAGAAAAACTATAATGGAAGACGGCATTTTCCATGGGCCGAAAATACTTGCCTTTCCTTCGCCCGACACCGGCGAATTAGACCGGCCCGAAGATCTAGAGTTTATCAAATATAATTTAAATAAAGGTCATTACAGAATTTACGAATATCTTAAAAATAATTATGTTTAAAGAAATTTCTACAAAATTTAGGAGAATAAAAACAAAAATTCCCGTTCCCGAGTCAATCCCTTTGCTTCAAGAAATGGAGAAATACGAGGTAAAAGGTATGTGCGTCCATGAATTGCCTGTTGTTTGGGCAAAAGCAGACGACTTTCAGATTTATGACGATTGGGGGAATAAATGGATAGATTTCAGTTCAGGCATATTCGTGGCCAATGTCGGCCATTGCTCAAAAGAAGTAAGCAAAGCCATCGCAAATAAAATTGATAATAAATTAATACATTCCTATATTTTCCCAAATGATTCAAGGATTAAGCTGGTCAAGAAGTTGTGCGAAATCACAGAAATGGATAAGGCATTGCTTACTGTTACCGGGTCAGAAGCTAATGATGCCGCCATACAAATGATGCATCGGAACAGGCAAGGGAAAATTTTATCAATCAAAGGAGCTTATTACGGCAGCACGACAGCCTGCAGATCGCTTTTAGAAAATTTCATTGATGAATCGATGACTCCAGATAAAATCAATCCTGATGAAATTGCCGGTTTATTCTTGCAAGTTTTCCGAGGCCGGGACGCAAATTTTATGCCCTATGATTGGATTGGGACTTGGTGCAAGTGGGCGCAGGAAAATAATATTCCAGTTGGTTTTGATGAAATGCAGTCTGGGTTTGCCAGGACAGGCAAATGGTTTGGCCACCAGCATTATGATGTGCGGCCGGATTTTATTACTGTCGGCAAGGCCTTTGGCGGAGGATTGCCCATTAGCGCTGTTATTGGAAAAAAGAATTTGTTAGAACTAAGCGACGACTTATGGTCAACTCATAGCGGAAATCCAGTGTGCTGCGCCGCCGCTTTAGCCGTGCTTGAAGCGATTGAAAACAATCATTTGGTGGAAAAAAGCGCAGCAAGAGATGGTTGGTTCGGCCAATTATTGAGAACGACGTTTCCAGACAATAAAATATACGGCCGAGGAATGATCTGGGCGCTATACACAGGAGAAGCAGAATTAACCCAAAAAATTATAGAAAGATGCGCAGAAAAGGGATTGCTTTTGGTCAGCACGCACGGGGTGGCAATCAAGATAGGCCCGCCCTTAACCATACCCGACGAAGCCTTAATTGAAGGGGTAAGGGTCTTGGAAGAATCTTTTAAAGAAGTAATAGCTGAAAAATAATATGAAAACAATACGCCATTGCGGCATCGTTGTCAGCGATATGGAAAAATCCCTTCATTTTTACCGGGACATTTTAGGATTAAAAATAAAAGTGGATGCATTGGAAGAAGGAGAATTTATTGACACTATTCTGGGAATGCAAAAAGTAAAAGTAAGAACCGTAAAAATGGCCGCAGATGAGGGGGATTCTTTAGTAGAACTTTTATTTTATCATTCCCAGCCCAAAGGAGCTTCGCACACGGCCTTTACCGTTGAAAATCTTGACAATGAATATAAAAAATTAAAAGACCAGGGGGTTAAGTTTATTTCAGAACCGCAGGTATCGCCGAACGGCAAAGCGAAAGTGGCGCTTTGTTATGACCCCGACGGCGTTCCCGTTGAATTGGTAGAACAAATTATTTGAATTTATTAATATGCCAAGCTACTTAGATATTGTTTACAACGAAAACAGCCGGCCTTATACCAAATATCCCTTTCAGTTGGCTGAATATTTATTCTTGCGCTTTAAGATGAAAAAAGGGCAAAAACTTTTGGATGTTGGTTGCGGCCGGGGCGATTTTACCAGAGGATTTAAAGATGCGGGATTGGAGGTTTTTGGGTTGGACCGCGAAAAAGGCAGTTCGGAGATATTAAAAGGGATAGAGGTTAAGACAGCCGACATTAAAAATGATCCCTTTCCTTTCGATAATGAAACATTTGATTTTGTTTTTTCAAAATCGGTTATAGAACATCTTTTAGAGCCGGATAATTTTATAAAAGAATGCCGGCGGGTCTTAAAGCCGGGAGGCCGGATAATTGTTATGGCTCCTGATTGGCAAAGCCAGATATACATATATTACGACGATTACACCCATCGCCATCCTTATACCAAAACCAGCCTGAAAGATTTATTAGATATTTATGGATTTAAAAAAGCCGAGGCAGAGATATTTTACCAATTGCCCGTTTTATGGAAATATCCTTTCCTGAAAATATTTTCTAAGATACTGCAGTTATTCGGTCCCGTTAAAAAAATTCATAAGATTAAATTTATCAGATGGTCAAAAGAGTTAATGGTCTTGGGTTCCGCAACAAAGTAATCATTAAAAATTATGGAAAAGGAAACAATCAGCAACGCAATAAAAAATAGCGTTGAAGTAAAAAATAAAATACTTGGAGACGATAATATGTCGGCCGTTATGGAAAGAATCGCGGACGAAATTCAAGTGGCGTTTAAAAATGAAAAAAAGGTGCTTTTTTGCGGCAATGGCGGTTCAGCAGCCGACGCCCAGCATTTAGCCGCCGAATTATCGGGTAAGCTCTATATAAACAGAGAGCCGTTATATGCTGAGGCTTTGCATTGCAATACTTCTTATTTGACGGCCGCGGCTAATGATTATTCTTTCGAAGATGTTTATGAGCGGCTTATCAGAGCGCAGGGTAAAACCGGAGATATTTTAGTGGGTATTTCCACTTCCGGAAATTCAAAAAATGTGGTCAAAGCGATTGAAACGGCAAATCAAAAAGGAATTATTACGGTTGGATTTACCGGCGGAGAAGGGGGAAAAATGAAAGAGCTCTGCCAATATTTGATTAATGTCCCCTCAAATGACGCCCCCAGAATCCAGGAATCCCATATCTTAATCGGGCATATTATTTGTGAATTGGCAGAAAAGAAAATTTTTAGCGTTTAGAAAATAAAAAGGTCGTTTAGTCAAATTAGTTAATATTAAAAACTATGGAAAAGGAAATCAAAAAAGTTAAAATCGGCAACAGATTAGTCGGAGAAGGAGAGCCGCCTTTTATCGTGGCTGAAATCGGCATCAATCACAATGGCGACATTAACATCGCTAAAAAATTGATAGACGCGGCATCTTTAGCCGGCTGCGACGCGGTCAAGTTCCAAAAAAGAACCATTGAGGTTGTTTATACAGCAGAAGAACTGGCTAGGCCGAGAGAAAATCCTTTTGGCGAGACTAATGGAGACCTGAAGAGGGGCCTTGAATTCGGGGAAAAAGAATACCAGGAGATAGATAGATATTGCAAAGAAAAGGGGATAATCTGGTTTGCTTCGCCTTGGGATACAAGAAGCGTTGATTTTTTGGAGAAATTCAACGTGCCCTGCTATAAAATTGCTTCCGCTTGTTTGACAGACGATGAATTATTAAAATATGTGAAATCAAAAGGCAAGCCAATAATTTTATCTACCGGCATGAGCACCAAAGAAGAAATTGAGCATGCGGTGGAAATTCTTGGCAAAGAAGATTTGATTATTTTGCACTGCACTTCCACTTATCCTTCCAAACTTGAAGAGTTGAACTTAAAAGTCATTCCCTGGCTAAAAGAAAAGTTTAATTGTCCGGTTGGCTATTCGGGGCACGAAACCGGCGTTGTCGAGCCGGTCATGGCGGCAGTGCTTGGCGCTTGCGCCATTGAAAAACATTACTTTAGACAGGGCGATGTGGGGATCGGACCACGCGGCAAGCTTAGAGCCCCAGGGTCTTATCAGAATGATAAGGGATATCAGAGAAATACCGATCTGTTTTGGCGACGGCCAAAAATGCGTTTTTGAAAGCGAAATTCCTATTATCCAAAAATTAAGAAAAAAAGCAAAACAAGCCTAATTTTTATGGAAAAATCAGCTTTTAACGGCTTGACTACCGTGAATGTCGAGCTGACGAGCAGATGCAATAAAAATTGCTGGATGTGCGGCAGGCGCAAGATAGACAGAGAATACCCGGAAATTGCTTTAAAATACGGCGATATGGATTTTGAGTTGGCAAAAAAAATAGCCAAACAGCTGCCCCCGGGCATAGTCGTGCAGCTGCATAATAACGGTGACTCCACCTTATATCCTAGATTCGGCGAGGCGCTTAAATTGTTCAAGCGCCAAATCAGGTGTCTGGACACCAACGGCAAATTGATTGTGGCCAAAGCCAAGGAAATAATAGGCAATATGGAAACGCTGACTATTTCCGTAATTGAAAACGACCCTGAAGCAGAAGAGCAATATAAGTTAGTTAAAAAATTTCTGAAGCTTAAAGGGGGAAGAAAGCCAAATTTGATATACAGGTGCCTGGGAGAGGTTGACATAAAAAGATGGGAAAAACTGCCAGGAATAGTGGCGACCAGAGTTTTGCATAATCCCTTGGGCAGTTTTCAATACAAAAAAAATCCCACTAAGCCGGAAATAGGGATTTGTCTGGACTTATTGAATCATCTGGTTATTGACAGGTTTGGCCAGGTTTCCACTTGCGTCAGATTTGACCCTTTAAGAAAAGCAGTGATTGGCGATGCCAATAAAACGCCGCTAGTTAAAATTTGGACTAGCAAGAAAAGGAAACAATGGATGAAGTACCATATTGAGGGCAGGAGAGATAAGGTTCCATTGTGCAGGACCTGCGAACTTTGGGGAGTGCCGACCGGTTATTAAAAAAAAGAGTGCTCACCTTGTGATGAGCACTATTCCG
>CAZWNE010000017.1:0-12939 GCA_964635155.1 uncultured Candidatus Saccharibacteria bacterium | reverse complement strand
CCCTTAACATGAAAAAGTGATCTGGGGTACAAATTATCTCTTCATTATTATCAAGGATGATTTTAACAACCTTTGCGTTCCCCCTAGTTTTCCTGGGACCGCGGATAAGGCCGACTCCTATTTCACCACTTCCTTTGATAGTATAACAGTAATTTTTCTTTCCTTCTTGATTTTCTTTTATTAAATCTTTAAATGTTAGATTTCTTCCGTCAGTTAAAGAAACTCTGGTATCGCCGGAAAAACAACCTCCGGCACTCTCCCCTTCCACGATGTATAATTCCGATTCTTCGGGATTTCTTGAAGTGCAATCGGCCAGCTTCCCGGGCAAAGCCAAGCCGTCTAAAACTCCTTTTCTTAAAACAGTTTCCTTGGCCGACCTGGCAGCAATCCTCGCTTTTTGGGAAAGAACGCATTTTTCCATAATCGCTCTAGCGTCTTGAGGATTCCTCTCCAAGAAATCGGTCAAGCCCTCAGAAACTACCGCCTCCACCGCGGTCTTAGCCTCTGGATTACCTAATTTGGCCTTTGTCTGGCCTTCAAACTGGGGTTCCCTAAGCTTTACCGAAACCACGGCAGTTAACCCCTCCCTGATGTCTTCTCCGCTTAAATTATCCTCGCTGCCTTTTAAAAGGCCGTTCTTTCTGGCGTAATCGTTAAAGGTGCGAGTCAGAGCCGTTCTAAAACCAGTTGAATGGCTTCCCCCTTCGCCGGTGTTGATATTATTGGCAAAGCTTTCTTCATACGACTCAAATTCATCGGTATATTGGAAAGTTGCTTCCACTAAAATTCCCTCTTTTTCTCCCGAGCAATAAAAAACATTAGGATGCCTGGGGTTAACGCCTCGGGTTAGATATTTTATGTAAGAACTCAAGCCCCCTTCAAAATAAAATGTGTAAGAAGCGCCCGGTTTTTCTCTTTGGTCTAAAACCGTAATCCTGACTCCCTTGGTCAGATAGGCCTGCTGGCGCAAATGATTTAAAACTCTTTTTAAATCAAATTGGGTTTCTTTGAAAATCTCGGGGTCGGCCTCAAAGGTAACGGAAGTTCCGGTTTGTTTGCAAGTACCTTCTTTTTTAACTTTGTAAGCGGGCCGGCCCCTTTTATATTCCTGGCTGTATTTATTACCGTTGCGACAAACTTCAACCCTCATCCAAGCAGAAAGAGCGCAGACAACGGAAACGCCCACGCCATGAAGTCCGCCCGAAATCTGATATGACTTGCCGCCAAATTTGGCTCCGGCGTGCAGGGTAGTCATGACCGTTTCCAAGGCCGATTTTTTGGTTTGAGGATGGATATCCACGGGAATACCTCGGCCGTCGTCAGTCGTTTTAACTCTGTCTCCCGGCAAAAGAGCGACTTCGATATTATGGGCGTATCCGCCCATGGCTTCGTCCAGGGAATTATCAACAACTTCCCAAATCAAGTGGTGGAGGCCGTCAATGCCCGTAGAGCCGATGTACATTCCCGGCCGCTTTCTGACCGGATCCAAGCCCTCCAAAACATAAATGTCTTTGGCTTCGTAAGAGGAGTCTGATTCCGCTTTGGCAGGCTTTTTGGGGCTTATTTTTTTAGACATAAATTTTATTAACGCAAAATCGCACTTAGATCTTGCTTTGTTTTATTTCTTATTTCTTCCTGGATTTTGTTTATTTCATCGTTATTCAGGGTTCTTTCCGGAGACCGATAGACAATCCTGAAAGTGTAGCTCTTTTTATCTTTGCCGAATTTATTTTCGTCTTCGTAGCTGTCTATGAGCTTGACCTGTTCAATCAAATTCTCGGCAAAATCCCTGACAATTTCGTAATAATTGTTCAGGTTTATATTTTTATCAATGACAAAAGAAATGTCTCTTGAAATTTCCGGATACTTGCTCACTTCTTCATATTTGCTGTTTATATCTTTAAACTGGCTGGTAATCTTCGGGTCGTCTGACCAAAAAATTCTGATATCTGGAATTCCCATTTTCACTATAGCGAGCCTCTCTATCCCGAAAGAAAAAGCCCAACCGTTGTAAACTTCGGGGTCCAAACCGAAATTTTTCAAACATTGAACATGTACAAGTCCCGCTCCCGTAACTTCCATCCATTGTCCATTAGATTCAATTTCCAGTTGCACGGAAGGATCAGTAAACGGAAAAGAATCTACCAAAAATCTATATTTAATATTTTGGCCAAAAATAGCTTTTACGGAATCCGACTGAACATCTTCTAAATCTTTTTGGGTAATAATTTTTTGGTCTTTTCTGCAAATATACAAAAAATCTATTTGATGGAAGGCCGGGAAATGCTTTCTGTCAATTTCATCTTTTCTGAAAACTATGCCCGGCGACAAAGCGGCGGCATATCCTTCTTTTTTTAATCTTTCCAAAACGTCTTTATCTCTCAAGTAATAAGGCCACATGACGGTCATCTGCGTTCTTAAAATATGTGTCTGGTCTAAATAATAAGTATCTGTTTCTCTTCGGCTCGGATGATCTTTGGGCGTATTTAAAAGATCGAAATCATCTTCCACGGAAACTATTCTTGGGATATCAACCAAATCAAAATCAGCAAATCTTGGCAATTTGATAATCTCTTCAGTTAAAATTTTAACAGGAGAATTTTCCTTTTTTGTAAGATCCGGCAGAGCCAATAATTTCTTGATTCTTTCCGCCTTGATGTCGTTTCTCTTATTCAATTCCTCAATCAAAGCCCCCTCTTTTTCGTCTTTTATTATAATATTTCTTCGCATAAGATACCTTTATTTTACCTCATTTTTAAGCCAAAATCAACTCTAAAACTGGGGATAACTTAAGCTTAAAAACAATAAAAAGGCCTCGCGGAAATCCCACGAGGCCTATTATTGTTAAATCTTAACTCAACGCGGAAGGAGGAATTTCCTGAACCGGTTCGAGCTGGGAAGCGGTTAACAAACGCCAGTTTTCATCGGTCGCCTTGGGCTTGATGGGTTTAGATCCCGCCTTGCAAAGCGGGCAATCTTCCGGCTTCCAATCCTGGACACGGTGTTCGGCAACCGCAACGATTGGGAATTCGAACCCTTCGATAACGATCCCCTTGAGTCCGCCCCGGTTAATAATCGCAAGCTCCAAGGGCAATATCATAACTTCCGGCTGCCTAGAGAGGATATCGATTATCGCCTCCTTGAAGCCAGTGCCTTGGGTGCAGAAGTCCTCAACTAGAAGAAGGCTTTCTTTTGGCTTGATTGAGCTTACCAGCGTGATCCTGCCGTCTTTCTTCTTCATTTTGGCGTTTTTAGCGCCGAGAATCCGGGCCACTTCCTGGCCGAGCTCGGTAGCTCCGTCGGGAATGCCAGCCACCCATTTAGGATTTGCCCATCCCCGCTGGCAGAACCGGAGCGCAATCTGATCAGCCATAATCACCCGCATAGTCCAAGATTCCAACAGAATCCGGGATACGAAGAAACCATCGCTGTGCAGGCCGGATTTCAACTCGGCGTGCAAGCCAGGCCTTCCTGCTCCCAGGGCTTTGTGGTCGTACGCCCAGAAAGCGCCAAGAGTCGTCGCGATATAAACAACCTCTTCGGCAGTCAGCAATCTCGGCGGATCTCCTGGCCCATTAAGGTTATCAGGATAAAGCCACAACAGTTGATCCTTAGTCATTCCGATGATACTAATCATATTTTCCTCCTTTCGATTTTTTTTATTTTTTATTTAAATGAACTAATTGCTGCGCGGGCAACGGGATTTGAACCCGTGATCTCCTTCGTGACAGGAAGGCGTGTTTAACCAGGCTACACTATGCCCGCAAGAAACCCCCCGACCCCCGCTTAAGACACCTTCTGGTTTCTTACGTCGCTTCGCTACTATTTTCCAACACGGGGTATTTCACTATGCCGGCGGTCAGAGTCGGACTGACGACCACTGCCTTATGAAAGCATTGCTCTACCACTGAGCTACGCCGGCAATTTTATTCCCCTTGTTAACCCCTCAATCCAACCATTCATGATTCTTCTTAATTTAGTTCCCCTAAGAACTAAAATCCTCAAAGTGCCGAAATATGTTTCTGGATTAGAATAAACCTTTTTAGCCTTATTTTTTATTAAAATTGTTTTGGTGAATTGAACTAACGGGATTCTAGTAATTTTTGACCAGTACTTCTCAATTTTCTTTACTCTATTTTTATGAGTTTTATTAATTCTAATCTGAAGAGAAAATCTGTCTTGTGATATCCCACAAATTTCTTTAAACCATTTTAACATAAATAAAACCATCTTGGCGTCAGAATTAGTAAAGCTCATTTTATCGCTACCGAGATATGTTTCTCCTTCGCTCCAATACATGCCTATCCCCGTGATAAATAATTCTCGTTTTGTTAATTTGCCTATTTCCCTTAATCCTCTTATTCTTAATAATTTTTCTTCTTCGATTCTGATCCTTCTAAATTTTTCCGCTATAATCATCCTGCCCCTATAGCTTCCGCTTCTTTGTTTTTTGATTAAACCCTCAATCTGTTTCCGGCCTAAAATAATATCTCGACACCAAGCACTTACCGTACTTTTCGCCACATTTAAAGCGCGGGATATCTCTTTTATGCTTTTCCCTTTTTTGCGCAACTCTAGCGCCTTTTCCCTTTTTAACGTCTTAGCCATACGAACCTACGGTTATAAATATTATTTTATTATACCGTAGGTCCAAAATATGGTAAAGTGTTGCGGGTGAAGGAGTCGAACCTTCCCATCAGGCTTCAACGATGTTAACTCTTTGTTACCAAAGAGATCGGACTATCCCATCCGCGCGCATAATCTTTTAATGCTCGTGGTTCCCATTATAGTCTCTGAACCTTCCTGCCATTAAATAAGTATGATGGCAGACTTGGCTGCTGGTTGTCCTTTTATAGGAGTTTCTAGCAATTTCGGGAATTTTCCATAGAATGTTACCACTCTAGGTCACAAAATTTTATGAGACCTGCGACATCACCGGACGTCTTTCCCGCGATAGAATTTTAGCAAAAATTAGAGCACTTGTAAATCGATTAGAGATTCTTCAAAAATAGCAATTGTTTTTTTCGCCTCGTCTAAACTTAGTTTGTAATCAGGGTCGTGTACAACATTATTGCGGGTCTGGTGAGCCAAGCGCACCCGATTTAAATTGGCTAAAGAAACCTCGGTTAATTTATCCAATCTTTCTCCTAGACTTGCCCCGCCAAAACCCATCCTTTTTAAAACATCATCCATCATCGAATCGGCTTCCAAAATAGACAATTTATATTCTGACTCAAGACCGGTATCCAGCCTGGCTTTAATTTTATTCCAATCCCTGTCAACTTTTTTCGTGCCGAAAGGCCGGTGGCGGATAAATTCCTGCGCATCGTATAAAATATAATACTTTAACCAGGAACTCTTGATTAAAGTAAAAATAATAACCCCGATAAAAAGCAGGGTCAGCGCCAAAAATAAAATCTCCAGAATCAACAGCCATCTGCCAAAAGGAGGATAAACGATTAAATTGATTAATTCTTTTACGTCCATGATTTTTCCAACATTTTACCGATTTCTAAAATTTTTTCCTCTTCAAAATACTTCCCGATAATTTGCAGACCGACAGGCAAATTGTTCGCTTCGCCTACTGGGATTGAAAGACCCGGCAATCCGGCTAGGTTTATTGAAATCGTGAATATATCTGATAGATACATCGTTAAGGGATCTTCTATTTTTTCGCCTAACTTGAAGGCGGTAGTCGGAGAAACCGGAGTAAAAATAGCGTCAACTTTTTCAAAGGCCTTTAAAAAATCTTCCCTAATTTTCGTTCTTATCTTTTGAGCTCTTAAATAATAAGCGTCGTAATAACCGGAAGATAAAGAATAGGTTCCCAACATTATTCTCCTTTTGACTTCCGGCCCAAATCCCTCTCCCCGGCTTTTCAGATAAACATTCAGTAAATTATCGGCTGGCCTGGATTTTCCGTATTTTATCCCATCATATCTGGCCAAATTGGCGCTGGCTTCCGAGGTTGCAATTATATAATAACACGCCAGGGCATATTCGGTATGAGGCAGACTGACTTCCTCTATTTTAGCTCCCATTTCCTCATATTTCTTTATCGCATTTCTGATATTTTTTTCAACTTCCGGATTGATCCCCTTGATAAAATATTCCTTGGGAACGCCGATGCGCGAGTTTTGTATTTTGTATTTTATATTTTGTATTTTATATTCAACGCTAGTGGAATCTAATTCGTCTCGTCCCTTGATTGCGTTAAAAACTATTTCACAATCTTCTACGGTATTAGCTAATGGTCCTATCTGATCTAAAGAAGAAGCAAAAGATATCAATCCATAGCGGGAAACCGCGCCGTAAGTCGGCTTTAATCCTACTGCTCCGCAAAAAGAAGCCGGCTGGCGGATGGAACCGCCTGTATCGGAACCCAAAGCGAAAACCGCCATATCTACTGCCACGCTGGCTGCCGAACCTCCCGAACTTCCACCGGGAACCCGGTTTAAATCATAAGGATTTTTAGTCGGACCAAAAGCGGAATTCTCGGTCGAGCTTCCCATAGCAAACTCATCGAGATTGGTTTTCCCTAAAATCACCGCTCCCCTATTTTTTAATTTTTGGACAACCGTCGCGTCGTAAGGAGCAATATAGTTTTCTAAAATCTTAGAACCAGCCGTGCATTTTAAATCTTCCACTAGAATGTTGTCCTTTACAGTGGAAGGAATACCAGCTAAAACATCTATCTCTTCTTTTTTCGAAATCTTTTTATCAACTGCCTCTGCCTGTGACAGGGCTAATTCCTCGGAAACCTCCAAAAAGGCGTTTATTTTTTTATCTTCCTTTTTTATTTTTTCAAGATAAGATTTAGCCAGCTCAACGGCTGAAAACTCTTTTTTTATTAACGATTGGTGAAGCTCTTTAATCATTAATCAAGTTTTTTATAGGGTAAAAAACGCAGATGAAGATGAGGTCGCCACCTCATCGTCCCTTTAAGATTGGTTTCACTTTTAAATAACCTTCTATAAGTTTCTTGCCAAACTTAAAAACCTCGTCTTTTCTCGTTATGTTTTCTACCAAAACCGAATGGCTTGTCGGTTCCACTCCCGAGATATCAACTTCTTTTAATTTTTCCATATAATCCAAAATAACGGAAAGCTCCTTTTGAAACTTTGAGATTTCCTCATCGGTCAGTCCGAGGCGGGCCAATTTAGCGATGTGTTTTACTTCTTCTTTTAACAAGTTTTTTATCATATAAAAAACGAAGTTGAAGATGAAATCGCTGTTTCATCGCCCGTTAACATATTATTTAGGCGGTTCTAATTCTTCCGTTTCTACTAAAACCTCTTCTAAATCATCCAAGTTTTCCAAAACAATTCCAGCCCCCCTGACAACGGCCGTCATAGGGTCTTCTATAACTCTCGTTGGCATTTTAGTTTCTTTTTGGATTAAAACATCCAGCCCTCGCAATAAGGAACCGCCACCTGAAAGATAAATGCCATTAGCCATAACATCAGCCAATAATTCGGGCGGGGTCTGCTCCACCGCCAGTTTCACTTCGGCCACAATTTGTTTGACTGACCGTTCCAAAGCCCGGCGAATATCATCGTCAGAAACTATAATTTCTTCAGGCAGGCCGGTTACTAAATTCCGGCCGCGCATCGGCAATTCTCTTTTTTCTTTAATCGGATAAGCAGATCCTATCCCGATTTTCAAACCTTCGGCCGTCCTTTCTCCAATCAGCAGTTTATATTCTTCCTGGGCAAACTGGATAATATCTTCGTTAAGTTTGTCACCGGCAACCCTTAAGCTTTTAGCCAAAACAATTCCCCCCAAAGATATAATCGCCACTTCCGTAGTTCCGCCGCCAATGTCGACGATAAAATTTCCACCAGCTTCCTGAACCGGAAGTTTAGCGCCAATGGCTGCCGCCATGGGCTCTTCAATCAAAAATACTTCTCTGGCTCCAGCCGACTTGCCGGCATCAACCACGGCTTTCTTTTCCACTTCAGTCACTCCGCAGGGAATACCGATGATTACCCGAGGCCTCCGGCTGAAAATAAATTTTCGCTTTTGGGCTTTTTCAAAAAAATATCTCAGCATCTGCTCGGTCACCTCAAAATCGGAAATTACGCCCGACCTTAAGGGCCTTGTTGCCACAATATGCGAAGGAGTTCTGCCCACCATTTTTTTAGCTTCCAAGCCGATAGCTAAAACCTGGCCGGTTTTTTGATTAACTGCCACGACCGAGGGCTCCTGAATGACAATCCCCCGGCCCGAGACATAAGCCAAAGAATTAGCCGTACCTAAATCAATAGCCAGGTCTTCCGAAAAATAAGATAAAAGTTTATCTATTAACCGCATATATCAAGTTCGCTATTTTTACCAACTTTATTTCCTTTTTTCCTCTTTCTTTAATTTCCGCTGAATCTTCTTTCAGGGTCTTTTCGCTTATGACTATTCTAAGGGGAATACCGATTAAATCGGCATCGGCAAATTTTTCCCCGGCTGATTTATCCCTATCGTCATACAAAACCTCAACTCCTTGCTTTCGCAAATCTTTATATAATTTTTCAGATTCTTTTTTTTCGCCGTTAAGAGAGATTAAATGAACTTGAAAGGGCGCTACCTCTTTAGGCCAGATTATACCTTTTTCGTCATAAAACTTCTCGACTACGGTTGCCATAACTCTTCCAAGGCCAATGCCGTAAGAGCCCATCACTACGTACTTCTTTTCGCCCCTTTCGTCGGAAAACTTAAGATCGAAAGCTTCCGAGTATTTCGTGCCCAGGGGAAAAATATTGCCGACTTCTATGGATTTTTTTTCTTTTATCAGCCCCCCGCATTTCGGGCATTTTCCACCGTCCTGGAGTTTGGTTATTTCTTTATTCTCCGAGTATCCGCATTTTTCGCAAACATAAATCGTATCCTCCCCGGCATCGCATAGAACCTGGAACTCGTGCGTATTGCTGACGGTGAAATCTCCGCCGGCGGCCAGAGTATAAATAGCTTTCAGGCCGCAACGTTCAAATATTTTTTTGTAAGATTCTGCCACCCGATTATAGTATTTGAACAAATCTTCTTCTGATGCATGAAAACTGTAAAGATCTTTCATTATAAATTCCCTACCGCGCAAAAGGCCGGACTTTACCCTTGGCTCATTCCTGAATTTAGTTTGAATCTGATAAACGGAAAACGGCAGATCCTTATAAGAGCTTATGTATTTTGCCGCAATTTCAGCTATTATTTCCTCGTGCGTCCAGCTAAGATTGAAAGCTGGTTCTTTTTTTTCTTCTTCGGTTACCTTGAAAATAACATCCACGCCCCAGCGTCCGGTTGCCTGGAGATAATGCTTATCATGAAGCGCGGTCATAAACATTTCCTGCCCGCCTATGGCATTCATTTCCTCGCGGATTATTGAGCCGATTTTCTGAATCACTCGCAAGCCCAGCGGCAAAAAAGAGTATATGCCGGCCGAATTTTTATAAATAAAACCTGCTCTGGCCAGAAGTTTGGCATTAACGGAAACTTCGTCTTTGGGCGCCTCTTTGATTGTTTTTGTAAAAAGTTGCGATTGGAGCATATTAAAAAATTCTGATTACGTCTTTTACTGTAATAAAAACCATCAATAAAAGGAGCAGGCCGAAAAATACGGCGGTAATATTCTGTTCAACTTTATAATTCATGGGCTTTCTTTTGACGGCCTCTATAAGCAAAAAAAGAATTTTCCCGCCGTCAACCGCCGGAATAGGCAAAAGATTAAACAGGGCGATATAAATAGCCACCATGCCCGTAAACTGAAAAAAATAGCTTGCTCCCATTTGGCTGGCTTGGGCAAATAAATGGAAAACGCCGATTGGGCCCGTCAAAGTAACGCCCGTAGGCTGCCTTAAAAATAGCTTACTGATCGCCTCTCCGTAACCCTGGATTACCGCTCCCGTCATATTAAATGTCGCTTGGATGCCCTTAAAAGGCGCCTTATACCAAGGATACGACTGAAAAGTCATTCTGGCTAAAGCTACGCCCATAGCCCCCTGGCCTGATGGCGGGTTTTCCCTTGGCGTTAATTTCGCATCAAAAACATCTTTTCCCCGCTCAATCGTTAAAACAATTTCCTTGCCTTTGTATTGCTCTGCAAATTCTTGCACATCTTTTACTTTAGTAAAATTAATTATCGTATCGCCCGGCTTTAGCCCCGCCTTTTCTGCGGGACTGTCTTTGGCGATTGCGGTAATCTGAACCCTTAGATTCACTAAATTAGAATCGATTGCATCGGAAATTGCTACATAAGTGCCTATGCCAAAAACAATGGAAAAAAGAATTGCCGATACTATCCAAAAAGATATTACTCCGGCCAGAACGATTAAAATCCTATTACCAACCGGCTGGCGAGAGAAACTGCCGGGATCCTCTGATTTCTCCGTTTCTCCCGGCATTTTCACAAAAGCGCCAAAGGGCAGAAGGTTCACTGAATAAATTGTCTCGCCTATTTTTTTCCCAATCAGCCGAGGCGGATAACCCACCCCGAATTCCTCCACTTTCACGCCGAATTTTTTAGCCAAAATAAAATGGCCGAATTCATGGATAATCAGCAATCCCATCAAAGCTATAAAAGAAATTAAAATAGTAAGTATCATTCAATTATTTCTTTTCTCTTTTTTTCTCCGATGCCGTCAATTTTTTTACTGTATTCGTCCACCAGCTTCTGAAGCTCGTCTTTACCCTTAAATTTATCGTCCTCACGAATCTGCCCTTCTCTGAAAAAATTCTGGATTTTTGACCAGGCCTCTTCCCGGTAACGCCTTATTATCTGGCGGGTCCCTTCTTCTTTTGCCGAAACCAATCTAAGCAAGTCCTTTCTGTATTCCTCGGTTAAAGAAGGTAAATTTATTCTGATTATATCTTTATCAACAATCGGATTGGCTCCTGTCCCAGTTTGAGATAAAGCGGAAACTATTCCTTCAACGTAGGACTTATCCCACGGCTGAATTAAAATTTGCCTGGGTTCGGGAGTGGAAATTGACGCCAGTTGCTTTAAGGGGAAATTCTGGCCAAAACAATTGACCACTACGTCCTCCACCAAAGCAGGAGTTGCCCGGCTGGTTCTTATTTTAGACAGTTCCTTATCTAAAAAAGCGACGGCTTTATCCATCTCTGGTTTAAATTTTTCAACGATTTCTTTGTAGCTCATACGGCGAATTTTTATGTAATAAAAATGAAGCTGAAGATGAGGTCGCTACCTCATCGCCTTTAATATACCAAAAAATAAATCCAATTAAAAGGGCGAAGGATTGATAACATCAATCCTCCGCCGCCATAAGTTTGTTAAACCGCTCAACTATGGGAAGGAGCTTTCTGATTTTACCCTCACCGTGGCACTTTAGCAGACTTTCCGCCATTACTTTCTTCATTTTTACCGCAACTCTCTGGAGATCCATACGAGGCCCGCAAAGAGTTAGAAGGCCCCAGGCTCCCATGTCAAAAAGAATATCTTCTAAATGCTTACTGTGGGGAAAATCCAGATAGTCTGTGACCCAGTAGTCCGGGAAAAGATTGGGGAACTCCTTTGATAAACAATGGATTGCTTTATATGTCTTCCTCGTAGGAAATTCGCTGTTTCCCGGTCCGGCCCTTATCACGCCCTTCTCTTCACGCAGGCCAGAAAAAACCAATTCAATCATTTCGTAAAGTTCCAGCTTGACGTCTACCGTCCTCAATCCTTTTTTCTGCATCTTTTAATCCTCCTATTTATGGATGGGATCGCCACCGTGTCTCTCTATGAAATAGAGGCACTCCTTGTTTGACTTAGCCATCTCAAACATTCCTGCTTGAGAGGTGCGCCTAAGGCATTCCGGGCACAGCCGCGGAGTGGTAAAAATCTCCACATAATCAGGGGTCTCAAGGGACGTGTTACGGTTCGGTTCTCCAAAACCAGCCAGAATTTTAAGAACATCATCCCAGCTCTTCACGAGTTGGCACTCTTCGCTCGTGATACGATGCATTTTCCCATCCCTGCCAGTTGTTATGCTAACAAAGAACCTCGGTCCTCCCGGTTCAAAAAACCTTGGCATTTGTGAAAGTACCTCCTTCTCTAAAGTAATTTATTCTATCTTTTGCGCGGAAAAAATCAAATTATATTTCCAGCATTAATATTTCCAATGCTAATCTGGAATTAACATTGGTATTGGAAATCAAATAATTCGTTTCCTGTATTTTTTTTAAAATATTCAAATAGCGGAGGACGTCGGGCGAAGAAGACAGACATTTTTCCAATAAAAGATTGCGGAAATAAAACAGCCAAGTTGCCAGAATCTCTTTTAGGTTTTCTTTTTGAGAAATTTCTTTGGCATATTGGAATCTGCTGGCAAAATCCGCCCCGGCTAAATCTGCGGCTGTCTTTATGTTTTTTTTGAATTCATCCAATTTTTGGGAATCCATAAAATCCAATGCTCGGCCCGGCCTGCCTAAAGAAATTGAGGATATCTCTTTTGCCCTCTTTAAATCCAGCCCTCTTTCTAAAAGTAATTTTTCGATTTCTCTTTGAGGCAATGGCTGGAAATTAATTATTTGGCAGCGGGATAAAATAGTCGGCAACAAACTTTTTTGATATTCGGCAATTAAAATCAAAAGAGTGTCTTTTCTCGGCTCTTCCAATGTTTTTAAAAAACAATTCTGGCTCTCTTGGTTCATTGTTTGAGCCAGATTGATAATTGCCACCTTAAAGGGGGCGGCATAGGGCCTTAAAGATAATTTCCAAATTAAATCCCGGATTTGGGAGATTTCAATCTCGCCGCTTTCCGAATCCGGCTCGACTAAAATCAAATCTGGAAACGAACAATGCAATTGAGAAGCAAATTCCAAAGCCGCTGTCTTTTTCCCCACCTGGCTGGGTCCGGAAAATAAATAAGCGTGGGAAAGCCGTCCCTTTTCCGCGCTTTGCTTTAAAAATTTAAGTTGTTTTTCGTGTCCTACCATTACCTCTTTGACATT
>CAZWNE010000016.1:0-13779 GCA_964635155.1 uncultured Candidatus Saccharibacteria bacterium | reverse complement strand
GGTCCCGCCGCCGTCCGAAAAAATCGCTGGGGGTTTCCAGCAGGCGGGCAAAAAGGAAGGGGGTCTGGGGGAAGGAATTTTTGCCCGCCTGCTTTCCGCGCCGAAGGCGCGGCAGGGATGGGAAGCGGCTCGTTCCTGCGTCAGCAGGAAGACAAAGCCCGCAAAAATTGTTTCCTTAATTGAAAAAGAATTTTGCGCGCGTCCATTAAAAGAAAAAGAAATTTTTGCGGGCTTTGTCTCCGCCTCTGGCGGAGCGAGCCGCTGGGGCGGGTTTCTACCCGTCAGGGCAGAAATTCTTGCTCAAAAAAGGTTCGCACTTCGTTCAGCAATTGCGAATTCGAGAAGCCTAAGCCATGTTCCGTCGTGACGGAGGCCCGACTTCGCAGGCGTCGTATAACGGCATTACCTGAGATTTCCAATCTCAAGACAGGGGTTCGACTCCCCTCGCCTGCTCAAGCGAAGCGCAGAGCGGAGATGAAGCCGTGGCTTCATCGCCCGCTCCAACAAAAAATATCGGAGGACAGACCTCCGATATTTTTCTAAGAACTTACTTTGCGTATTCAATCACCCTGGTTTCTCTGATAACGTTTACTTTGACTTCCCCGGGATATCTTAATTCGTCCTGGATTCTTTTGGCGATTTCTTTAGCTAATTTTTGCGCTCCAAAATCGTCAATCTGTTCCGGTTTGACAAAAACCCGGATTTCCCTGCCAGCTTGCAAGGCCCAAGCCTTTTCCACCCCGCCAAAACTCAAAGCAATATTTTCCAAATCAGCCAATCTTCTTAAATAATTTTCTATGGTATCTTTTCTCGCGCCGGGCCTGGCTCCCGAAATCTGGTCAGCCGTCTGAATCAAAACCGCTTCCAGTGTTTCATAAGGATAATCTTCGTGATGGGCTTTCATCGCCTGAACTATTTCTTTAGCTTCGCCAAATTTTTCCAAAATTTTAATCCCGATTTCAATATGCGAACCTTCAATTTCCTGGTCAACCGCTTTTCCGATATCGTGCAACAAACCGGCTTTTTTGCAAACCTGAACATCAGCCCCGATTTCCGCGGCCAAAGCCGCCGCTAAATGGGCCACTTCGATTGAGTGCAAAAGAACGTTCTGGCCGTAGCTTGTCCTAAATTTTAATCTCCCCAGAAGCTGAACTAATCTCGGGTCTAACCCTAATAATCCCACATCGTAAACCGCAGCTTCCCCGGCTTCTTTTATTTGAGAAATTATTTCCTTTTGGGCTTCTTCAACCTTTTCTTCAATGCGAGCGGGCTGGATTCGGCCGTCTTTCACTAATTTTTCCAAGGCCATTTTGGCAATCTGCCTTCTGACGGGGTCAAACCCGGAGATAACCACTGACTCCGGGGTTTCGTCAACCACGATTTCCACGCCCGTTAAGCGCTCTAATGTTTTGATATTCCTGCCTTCTTTGCCGATTATTCTGCCCTTAATCTCCTCTGAAGGAAGATTAAAATTAGTGGTCGTTATTTCCTGGGCTTGAGACAACCCGTATTTCTGGATGGCTGTGGCTAAAATTTCTTTGGCCTTTTTCTCATAGCGCGATTCCCCTTCTAATTCAAGTTTTCTGATTTTTTCCGCAATCTCAAGCTCATATTCTTTTTCCAACGCTGAAAACATTTCCGCTTTTGCTTCGGATTTTTTCAATCCAACGATTTTCTCCAATTTATCTAGGGTTTCTTTTTTTAATGATTCTAAATTTTCTTTCGCCTTGGCCAGTTCTTCTGATTTTTCCTGTAAAACTTTCTGTTGCTCATCGGACTCCAAGGTTCTCTGTTCTAAAAAATTCTCTCTTTTCAAAAGCAACTTTTCTGTAGTTAAAATATTTTGAAACCTTTCTTCGGTTTCTTTCTTGCTGGAAACTAAAATCTGCTGGGCCCTTTCTTTAGCTCCAGCTAAAATTATTTCTGACTCTTCCTTGGCTTTCTGAATTTTCTTTTGGAGAGTTTGTTCTATTGTCCCGGCTCGTTTTTTAGCAAGAGACTGACGGGCTAAGTATCCCAAAGCCGATCCCAGGGCAAGCGAAATTACGCCTACTAAAAGCAAAGTAAGTTGGTCCATAATTATTGAAGATGTAATTAAGAGTTATCACATTTTCAATATAGCAAAATTATTCTCCGGTGTCAAAACGGCGAAATTTCCCTCCACTCGGGCAATGGTAGAGAAGCGCCAACAGTATGTTCTGCGTAGTCGCTTCGGCCGGCGCTGTCAATCACGGTTAATCTGATGATATTCGAAGTTAAAGTTAAGTTCACCGAAGGGTTGGCGGAGCTTCCGTCAAAAACAAGGCCGTTAATTTTCCACTGCCTGGAAGTTATAGCCGCTCCCTGGGAAGCTGCCGAGTATTCGGCCAAAGAGGGGTCGTCTTTTAAATAAAGCAATCCGCCCTGGCTGATTTTATTGGAAAGCGCTCCGCAGGCCTGCCAATTAATATTGTCTAAAGAGCACATAAAACCAGCCCTGACCTCGCCTTTCATACTTAAAGAATGAACCGCCTCGTCAAAAAGACCCTTAACATCCTCTACCCGCAATTTGACAGTGTAGCTGCCTGGCGCAACATCGGATTGCAAAGTATAATCGCAAACACCGGGACAAGTTGATTTTTCAATGCCATTTAAATACCATTTAGAAGAGGCGATATTATTATCCGGATCAGTGGAATTATTTTTTATTTTATAAATGCAGGGGCTTGGGTCAGCCAACGGCTGGAAAGCAATCCAGCTGCCGTTGCATGACCCTCCAGGGCAAAGGGAAGCGTCGCAGGAAATTGAGGCATCCGGCGGCTGGTTGCCTGCATTTGCACAAACAACAGTGTCTAAACATTTAGTATCTGCTAGCCCTTTTGCATCTATAGCCTCTCCACAAGCGCTATAGGTCTCTACGACGGTACAAGTAAATTGACAAGAACATGATCCGGAAGAACCGGAAGCTGGACAATTTTGTGTGCAAGGGGAAGTTACGTTGCATTGAGAAAGATTGCCATCAGGATCGGAACAATTTACAGTGATGCTGGCGGTCTGATTTATAGATTTAGTAACTCCTTGAACCAACTGAAACGCCCCAAAAACTAAAACCAGGCCTAAGGTTAAAATAAAAATTATGTCTTTTTTACTTTGGCCGAACATTTAAATTAACGGCATTATGAAAATTATCATTATGAAATAAAGATTGAGTCGCTCCCCGAAACCATTTCGTATCAACGATTGCCACTCCCTTATATCCATCCCAGGTCATTGGTTCGGCTAAAAATTTTAACAAACTATTTTTAGACGGCATAAATTGCAAAAACTTTTTACTAAATTCCTGGCTTTTCTCGCAATCGAAAGAGCAGGGAATGTGCGGGATAGTTTTGATTCCGAAATCGCGAAGAATTATATTTAACTCTGGCGCGACATTCACAAAGATTGTTTCAGCCTTCACCCCTTTTTGAATAACTCCCTTGCCATCTAATCCTTTCCTCTTGTTAATAGCCGCTCCCTTGGTATTCTTAGCTGATATAAAAATCGGGTCTATTCCATCTTTCATTTTAGAGTATTTGTCCAAGAAATCTACGCAACAGGAAGGATAGCCCAAAAGATTCCCGATTTTAGCGGGACAATTTATCCCGTTAGATTGTAGACAATCTGCTAATTCTTGAGCCTTCTCCTCGGAATAAGAAACTACGCACTGAAGGGAATAAGAGTTTTCAGATGTCTTTTTAACTTTTTGAATCGGCAGAAATATTAAACCAATTTTATTGAATTTAAGACATTCGTCTTGATATTTTTCAGCATCTACTAAATACAATCCGCAATCCCTTAATTTATGAACCACAGATGACAGCTCAGCTCGGTTAAACTCATCTGCCCACCGTTGAAACACCTGAACATTATTTTGATAACCTTCCCTCCAAACCATTCTTGGGAAAGACGGTATTTCGATTTTAGCGGGCGCATCAGAGGATACGACCAAGCTCTCTTTAGATGGCTCCTGGGGGAAAATTTTTAAAGCATTATTTCCGTTTAATGCGCCAGCGGGTCTCCTGTCCCCGGGAAGAAATGGCTTGAACCCGGGATCAGTTTTAAGCGGAAGGGAAAAAAGCAAAGTTTTTAATTTTTTTTCAAAAAATTCAAAAAGGGCATAGTAAGCCTCGCAGAACCTGTCTTTATTCCGCCAGTCCCAATCTTGAGCAACAGCCGGACATCCTCCGAAACAAACCTTTCCGCCATACCGGCAATTTTTACAATCGGTTTGGCTGAGTATATTCCACCTAAGGGGGGCTGGAAAAACTTCTCGATGCAATACTTCATGCTCAAACCTGCCGCATAAAATAGGGATTCCTTTTGCGGTGACATGGGTAGCAATGGTGCAAAAAGGGTCGCAATCCTGAAACATACATTCGTTCCGCTTTCCCAATAAACCATCGATTATGCTCTGAAAGGGCAGAATATTGGGCAGGTCATGATCTAAAATAAAATTCGCCAAACGAAGATAAGCCAGTTTGGCTTGGCTTGCTGAAATTTCAATTTTGGGATCGGTATGATAAATAAGGTTTACTTTTGAGCAAATTCCTTCTTTGGCTAAATCCAAAATGAGTTTTTCTATATATTTCATTTTTGCCGGAACGGCATTATCTTTATGAAGGGTAATAAGCACGGCAACGCGAACTCCGGCCTTTTTTAATTTAAATATATTTTCAATCACTAAGTCGGTATTTTTCTTGGTTTTTCCTCGCCAGCGGTTAGCCGGCCAGTAGCCGTCTACGGAAACGCCAACGCAGGTTTTATATTTTTTAAAGAGTTCGATTTTTTTATCGGAAATTAAGGTGCCGTTGGTTTGGAGATTAGATTTGCCCGACAACTCAAGACTCAACGCCAATAATCTTTCTAAATTTTCTTCTTTCATGAAGAGGGGCTCGCCGCCATGGTAAATAATCCCGCCCCGCTGTTTGGGATACTCTTTCCTTAGGGTCTCTTCAATGGCTTGCACATTGGTAATCTCCTGTTCCTGAAACTTCCTTCTAAGAGAAGTATTATAACAATAAGTACAAGGGCCATCCGGCCGATATTCAAAATTACATTTTAGCGATGCGTCAACTATGAACATAAAATAATTTAAACTTAAAAAAGAGTTTAAATATTTTTACCCCTTATGTAGCCGTCACATTATCTACGTTCGGAGGGGCGTTATCAACGTAGTCAGTATAGTCGTTATAATCGCTGTAGTTGCTGTAATTGTTATAGTTGTTGTAGTTGGTGTAGTTAATGTAGTCGTTGTATGCGGGGTAGTTGGTGTAGTTGCTGTAGTTAGTGTAGTCGGTGTATCCGGGGGGTTGGCCTTGGTCCTTATAGTCGCTGTAGTCGTTGTAATTAGGATAGTCATTGTAGTTGCTGTATGCGTGGTAGTCGTTGTATTCGGGGTAATCGGTGTAGTCGCTGTAGTCAGCGTAGTCGCCGTAGTCGCCGTAGTTGGGGTAGTCGTTGTAGTCGGCGTAGTTGCCGTAGTCTTCGTAGTCTCCTTGGGCCAAAACTTCATAAGGACTAGAGGCCTCATTTAATTCGACATGGTGTTCTGTTATTTTAGAAATTTCTCCGCTAACTAAAGCGCTTCCCAGGCCCAAAACTATGGCTTGGATTTTGCCAATCGCTCCTTTTTCTTCTTTCAGAAAACTTTTAAGTTTTCTTTTTATATTTTTTGAGAGCATATTTATACCTAAATAATAGCAAAAAAAGATCCCCCCAAGAAATAAGTTGTCAAAATTCCTAAGAATAGAGCCGGGGCAAACGGTAAAGATTTAGCTATTCTAATTGTCCCAAATTCCAGTTGCCCGGCCCTCTCCATGCCTTGGAGCTGTTTGATATCGCTTATTTTAAGCCCGTCTGGATTATAGCCGAAAACTGGTTTTGATTTAATCTTCTGAGTTAATGAAGTTAAAAAAGTCAGAAGGGCTAAGGGCTGCTTGATAAAGCGTTGATTTTTCCTCAAAACCATTTCGCTTAAAATCATACCCTCTTTAAGTTCTGCGACTTTCACTTCCCGGGCGAATAAAGGCTGGCTTAAGGAAATTATCCAAGAAACAAATAAAATTAATAAGGAAAAAATAAAAATCGTCACAAAAAGTCGCAAATTAAGCAAATAAGGAAAAAAAATAAAAATAAGGATACTGGTGAAAATAGAAAAATAAATTATTTTTATTTTAAGCTCGCCAATAAACCAAAAAAGGCTGAGGAATAAGGGAAGGGTTAAAAAATAGTTTAAATTAATTTTTAAAAAATCGCTGAGTAGGCTCCGGAAAAGAAATGTCCCCGTGCTGACTATAAATATATTAGCTAAAAACAAGGGCTTTGATATTTTTACGGCCGCTTGGATTTTTTCTCTCCAGTTGCTCTGGGCTAAGACCTGGCCCGTCAAGAAAAAAAACAGAGGCAAGGTTGAATTTAACAAAAGAGCGGATCCCGGAAAATATCCCTCTGAGCGCTTGAACCAAATTATCGGAAATAAAATAACTAAACTTATATATAGTTTGGCATCAGCTGCCGACCACAAGCCGGCAAGCCAAATAATTAACCCTGCCACTAATCCAAAAAAAATATTTATAAGGAAGCTCAAGAGATGATTAGAAAAAACTCCAGCGTAGTAATTTAAAAAAATTCCCGCTCCAATTAAAATTAAAACGGGGACATTTCTTATTCGTCCATTTTTGAAATCATCATATAAAATCCATCCCCCGACTCCCGCTAAAATAATCAGAAAAAATACTTCCGCCATTTTTGGTTGAATATTTTAAACCGCTCTTCCTTTTTTAATATTTTGATATTCTGTACGCCTTTAAACTTCCGTCTTTTTTTATCTCAACTGAAACTATTAGTTCATTGCCAACTTGAAGATCTTCAAATGATATTATCTCTGGAACTATTTCCTTGCTGATCTGTTTAACTATCTGAGCGTTTGCATCAACGGGAATTTCTAAAACTGACCCTTTATATTCTAAAATAAGGGTCCGGCCCTTAATCTCTTTAATAGACCCCCGGGCTGAAAAGGAAATCCTTTCCAGCGCTTTGGAATCTTTAATTTGTTCGACCGTCTTAATGAAGTCCGTCTCCAGCCGAGGCGACTTTTTTATAATATCAAGAGCCTTGGAAAGATTGCTGGATATATTAGCCGTCCAGATTAAATTAACCAGAAATAATCCTAAGCCAACAATTAAAACAATGATTATCATTTTTTGCATACTAATAATTTATTATTTTAATTCTAGATAAACCGACCTTTTCAATTCTGATTTTATTATAAGTCATTTTTTGACCGATATAAAGCAAGGGATAAAAAAACCGCTAATGTTAAATCAGCGGTTCTTTGCCACCATCGGACATTCTTATTTGATTGCGCCCGTTACTCCGATCATCCAGTTCACTTCTTCCTTGGGAACTCTCAGATACCATTCGGCTATCTTCCAGTCTTGCACTAAGCTCGAATGCTCATTCTTAACACTTGAATCATAATACAAATATACACCGCTATCTCTGGGTGTATTAGTGATAACCACTACGAAGAAGTTACCATTAACAACCACGCCAGGAATGTCAATCTCTGCTCGACCAGAAGAAAACATAGTGTGGGCAAACGAGCCGCTATATAAAACTTTCTGGTCTTTGTCCCATATCAGGACATCAAATGTCCTGTTTTCATACCCGGAACCGACCAACCTCCCTGATATTTTGACCTTATTTATGGCTAAGGGTGTTTGGGGCGGTATAAACTCAACAAGAGCACCCCAGCCCGACCCGCCTATTCCTTGGGATCCATCCGGGCTGCCGTCATCATACCCTAATTCCACTTTCTTTAAAGCCGGCTCTGGCTCGGCAACAACAGGGGCTGGTTCTGGCTTAATAACGACAGGAGTTGGAGTCGGAGTCGGAGTCGGAGTCGGAGTTGGAGCTGGAGCTGGAGCTGGAGGAACTGGTTCTGGTTTTTCAACGATAGGAGCTGGGGTGGGAATGGCAACAGCAGGAGCCGGTTCCGGCTTGATAACAGCAGGGGCTGGCTCTTTAGCACAACCTGACAAAGCGATAAGGAAAACAGCAGGAACCATTAAAAACAAGACGGATTTTTTCATTTCAACCTCCCATTTTATTTGGATGATTTGCCAATGTTCTATAAAGAAAAATACCACGGAATAATTAAAAAGTCAAGCCTGGCTTGAGCGGCCAGGCATTCAAAAAGGGGATGTTAAAATTAAATTTTTATTTTTTAATTTTTATCACCTCGTCCACAATGCCATAATCCTTGGCTTCTTCGGCCGTCAGATAAAAATCGCGGTCTGTGTCTTTTTCCACTTTGGCCAAGGGCTGGCCGGTGTGTTTTGCCAAAATCTTATTCAGCTTGTCTTTGATTTTAATGATTTGCCTGGCGGTAATTTCAATTTCCACGGCCTGGCCTCCGGCTTCGCCCATTACCTGGTGAAGCAAAATTTCAGAATTAGGCAGGGCAAACCTTTTTCCTTTGGTTCCTGCGGCCAATAAAGTCGCTCCCATGGAAGCAGCCATACCCACGCAAACTGTGGAAATAGCGGGCTTGATATACTGCATAGTGTCGTAAATTGCCATACCGGCGGTCACCGAGCCCCCCGGCGTATTGAGATAAAATTGGATGTCTTTAGCCGGGTCCTGGGAAGCTAAAAATAAAAACTGGGCAATAATGGAATTTGCCACGACATCATTAATCGGACCGCCCAAAAAAACTATTCTATCTTTGAGAAGCCTTGAATAAATATCGTACGCCCGCTCCCCGTATTGCGTTTTTTCTATAACGGTCGGAATCAAGTTCATATTTTTATTTTACACCAAGAAGCTAACGATTAGCAACGCAACAATATTCAAAACTTTAATCATCGGGTTAATGGCCGGCCCAGCCGTATCTTTGTAGGGATCGCCGACTGTGTCTCCGGTCACGGCCGCCTGATGAGCGAAAGAGCCCTTGCCCCCGAAATTACCTTCTTCAATATATTTTTTGGCATTGTCCCAGGCGCCTCCGCCAGATGTCATGGAAATTGCCAGGAAAATGCCAACCACTATGGAACCGATTAATAATCCGCCGAGGGCTTCGGCCCCTAAAATAAAACCGACTAAAATCGGCAAAGCAACAGGAAGCAAAGCAGGTAAAATCATCGCCTTCAAAGAAGCTCGAGTGACGATATCAACGCATTTTGAATAATCTGGCTTATTTTGGCCCTCCATAATCCCCGGGATTTCTTTAAATTGCCTCCTGACTTCGTCAACCACTTTCATAGCGGCTTTGCCCACTGCTTCCATGGCTAAAGCCGCAAAATAATAAGCAACAACTCCTCCCAAAAATAATCCGACCAATACTTTGGGATCGGCCAAAGCAAACTGAACTTTTTTGCCAAAATCTATCAATTCCTGGGTAAAAACCGCGAACAAAACTAAAGCCGCTAATCCAGCGGAAGTAATGGCAAAACCCTTGGTCACGGCTTTAGTCGTATTACCAACCGAATCCAAAGCATCGGTATTTTTTCTGACTTCTTCCGGCTGGCCCGACATTTCCACAATACCCGCGGCATTATCGGTAATAGGGCCGTAAGAATCCAAAGCGATAATCAAGCCAGTTAAGGAAATCATTGAAATTAAAGCTAAAGAAAGCCCGTATATCCCGGCTAAAGCAAAACTGATAAGAATTCCCAGACAAATTAAAAGAACGGGCAAAAGAGTTGATTTCATCCCGACAGCCAAACCTGTGATAAGATTTGGGCCGTGGCCCGCTTTGGAGCTCTCAGCGATAGACCTGACGGGCTGGTATTTTTTAGAAGTAAAATATTCGGTAATCAAAAATATGGCCGCAGAAATAGCTAATCCCATTAAAACCGGCAGATAAAGCTTAAAAATAGAAATCTTTAAAAGGGGCGCGACTTTAGCGATTAAAGGATAAAAACCTATGGCAGATAAAATACCTGTGACGATCAATCCTCGGTAAAGAGTCGGCATAATTTTTAAAGAAGTGGCTTGCAAGGGCAGACGGACAAAAAAACTGGCGATGATAGAAGCTAAAATTGCCAAAGACCCGAGCATTAAGGGCAAATAAACAGCTTGAATCAAATTGGGGAATAATAATCCAGCCAAAACCATGCCTGAAACCAAAGAAACGACATAGGTTTCAAAAAGATCGGCAGCCATACCCGCGCAATCGCCGACATTATCTCCGACCTGGTCGGCAATAACAGCCGGATTTCTGGGGTCGTCTTCGGGAATCCCTTTTTCAACCTTGCCGACTAAATCAGCTCCGACATCAGCGGCTTTGGTATAAATTCCGCCGCCAAGCCGGGCAAAAACGGAAATTAAAGAACCTCCCAAACCCAAGGCGACCAGAGCTTTCAAATCATGAAATATTAAATAAAAAACCGAAACAGACAATAACCCCAATCCAACCACTAAAAATCCGGTAACCGCTCCCCCCTTGAAAGACAAATCAAAGGCCGGTTTTAATCCGGATTTTGCGGCTTCGGCCACTCTCAAATTTGCTTTGGTGGAAACCATCATGCCGATAAATCCCGCCACCCCTGAAGCCAAAGCTCCAACCAAAAAACCCAAGCCGGTTTGAAACCCCAGAAAAATCCAGAGAGCGATAAAAATTATTAAAGAAACCAAACCAGCGGTAAAATACTGCCTTTTTAAGAAAGCAACCGCCCCCTGCCTAATGGCCGAAGAAATTTCAATCATGAAGCCGGAACCGGATTGGGACGAATTAACCTGGCGGATTAAAAAATAAGCAAAAATCAAAGAAAGAGCCGAGATGATGATTGGAATAAATAACATAAAATAAATATCTAATTACTATTTTTTATCTGGCGATGAAGTTTCCCCCTTCGGGTTTGCCTTCATCTTCACCTTCGCCCGCTTCGCGGGCTCGGTTTTTAACTTTTTGACCTTTTTTTCCTTGCCCGCCTGAATGCTTTTGCTTTCAGCGGGTTTCTCTTCAATTTTCATTTCCGCTGCCTGCTCAGGATTCCTAACGTCTATTTTCCAGCCAGTTAATTTAGCCGCTAACCGCACATTCTGGCCTTCCTTGCCAATGGCCAAAGATAATTGATCGTCTTGCACTACAGCTAAGGCCTTATTTTTGGGCATAATTTTAATTTCCAGCACTTTGGCCGGCGACATCGCGTTGGCCAGATATTTTTCCGGGTCTTCGGAATATTCAATAATATCAATTTTTTCCCCTCCTAGCTCGTTTATCACCGCCTGGACTCTTGTGCCTCTTTGCCCTACGGCCGCCCCGATCGGGTCTATCCCTTGGGCATTGGTGGAAATGGCAATCTTAGTCCTGGACCCGGCCTCTCTGGCAATGGAATTAATCTGCACCTGGCCTTGGCTGATTTCCGGCACTTCCAATTCAAAAAGCTTGGAAACTAATCTTGGGTAAGCCCGGGACAGAATAATAACCGGCCCCTTTGAAGTATCTTCCACTTTCATAATAAAAAGCTTTAGGCGCTGGCCCGGCCGGTAAAACTCTCCTGGTATCTGCTCTTCTCTCGGCAAAAATCCCAGGGTTTTCCCGATATCAAAGAGCACATTCTGCCCCTCAATACGCTGGACTATCCCGGAAACAATTTCGCCTTCTTTAGCTTTGTATTCCGTTAAAACGGTTTCTCTCTCCGCTTCCCTGATTTTCTGCAGAATCACCTGTTTTGCCGTTTGGGCGGAAATGCGGCCGAAATCTTCTTTCACCTCAAGCGGTATTTCAACTTCCTCTTCAATCTTTATTTTAGAATTGATTTTTTTGGCCTCCTCTATCATTATATGCCTCTCGGGGTTAAAACGGACTTTGCCCTTGCCCGCCTCAATGTCCGAAGGACTTTGGGCGGGTTCCTCTTTTAATTCTGCTAATTCTTCTTCCGTATATATCATTTTTTCATTAACTACTTTTTTGACCTGCCAAAAAAGCACTTTACCGGTTTTTTGGTCAAGCTTGGCTTTGATCACTTGCCCCTTTCTTCCGTATTCTTTTTTATAAGCGGCGGCGATGGCTGATTCAATTGTCTCCCAAACTTTTTCGGGAGCAATGCCTCGCTCTTCGGCAATCTGAGCGATAGCCGAACTGAAGTTTTTGACGTCTATCATGCGAGTTTTTATTTATAAAAACGAAGCATAAAGATGAGGCCGCGCCTCATCGCTATATTAAGTGTTTTTTATTTTATCAAAAAAAAGTTAATTGTCAAAATTGTTTTTGTGATGCGTTGTGCCCCCGGGCTGATTTGAACAGCCAATCTTCTCCTTCGGAGGGAGATATTCTATCCAGTTGAACTACGGGGACTAATATTCTTAACGAGAAACGCGGATCAAGCCAGAACAGGGAATAATTTCAATGCCCTGTTTTTTCAGCTCGTCTAAAAATAAATTGACCCCCAAAGAATCCGACGATATATGGCCGGCAATCACCACGTTGATATTGGCCAGTTCCGCTTCTTTTTTATGTTCTTCGGATACGTGCATGCCCACAACCGTGCCGATTCCGGCCTGCGCCATTTTTTCATAAAGTTTTGGCGACCCCTCTGTTCCGCCCGTGATCTCGGTTATGGCTATTTTCCCGCAATGATTTTCCAGATTCCCGGTAAAAATCTTAGGGCCTGCTCCTATTTTCATTGCCTCTTTATATTCGGGAATATCTTTTAAAAAGCTGACCAGATCTCCGACTCTTTCAAAATTTTCTTTTTCTATTTTCTCTTTCAAAAAACTGGCGGCCAGATTATCGCAAACAGTATGGAGACACATAAAATTAAATCCTAAAATTCTGGCGGCGTCAACCGTCTGCTGGTGGTTCAATTTATTTACGCCTCTGGCCACTTCGGAAATTTTTTCTTTCATCAGGCCCTCCGCTATATTAATAGGCACGCCGTATTGGCTTAAAACTTCGCTTTGCAATTCCATCACTTCATGCAAATTAGCCAAGGCTTTTCCCGAAGGATGATGAGCGATAATTAAATCTATATTGCCGATTTCTTTGGCGAGCAGTATTTCCGCCGGCTCAATATCAATGCCGACCAAAACTCGCTTTATCTCTTTATCCTCGGCTATATTTAAAATCCGCGAATCGGAATAAGGATTAGTTAGGGCTTCCAAATCAAAATCCTCTTTCTCTGCTGCTGAAAGTTTTTCGTATTTTTCTTTTTTCCTTTGTAAAAATTTCTCAACCCCCTTAATTCCCCTTAAATCCGCCTCAATCCCTTTATTTATTGCCAAGTTGTAAATTTGATTTATATCCATAATATAAGCATCTTATCTTAAATTTTAGAAAAATAAAAGGGGGCTCTATTTCAGAACCCCTTCCTCCGCGCTGACCCCTTTAATGGCTTGCGTAATTGATTCTTCAAACCTTGATAGGCTTGCAAAGTTAACGACAATATAGCCATCTTTGACATCGGAAGGCCAAGCGGCTTTTTTCCCTTCTTCAAACACAAATCTGAAATGCCTATGTTTCGATAGAAGGAGAACATTTTCTACGAACTGCTATATACCTTTCCCGCAATGTTACCCAATGGCTTTTGTTCCAAAAGTAAACGCAATCGTAAAGCCCCTCTTTTCCCGTAAGTTTTTTGCGAACGACCGCAAATCTGTTTTCCTTTCTTCTGTCCTTGACCGACTCATTTTTAGACCTTGCCGCCTCCTTTTAAAGTTATTTTTCTTAAAGAGCCGTATTAATGAGGTATATTAGTTTAAATTTAAAAATTTGTAAACTCTTCTCTAACTACTTCCCTGTCGTCCCACGGAATT
>CAZWNE010000015.1:0-14107 GCA_964635155.1 uncultured Candidatus Saccharibacteria bacterium | reverse complement strand
GATTTGAGCAATCTGCCAAAGCCGTTATTTCCTCCGAGCGAGAAAATAATTAACAATTATTTAGCTAAAAAAATTTATCAAGATGGCTAAGGATAAAATTAAAAATCTGAAAGAATACCAAAAAATATGCAAAAAGACGGCGATGAAATTCAAGGACAGGGAAAAAGAGATCTTGACTTGGGGGCTGGGAATAGCCGGGGAAGCGGGAGACGTGGCGAGTTGTATAAAAAAGACAGTTTCCCATAAAAACGACCAAAAATCAGGCGTTAAGGAAAACATCGGAGACGCTTTGTGGTATGCGGCTATGATTTGCAACTATTTTGGTTGGGATTTAGATGAAGTTTTAGCCGAAAATATTAAAAAGCTTGAAGCAAGATATCCCAAGGGATTTACCAAAAGGGCCGCTAAAAGAAAGGGGATAGATTGGAACGAAGAAAAATAGTATGGAAATAAAAGACAAAAAGCTTCACAGGGTTGCTGGCACGGCGATTATCCGCAAGGATGGTAAATATTTGTTATTAAAAAGGAGCTTGGAGGAAAAGGCTTTTCCTGGTAAATGGACGGTTCCCGGAGGAAATATGGAAGTGGATGATTATATCAATCTTCCCGCCAACAAAGCTGGCCAATGGTATAACGCCGTAGAAAAATCTTTAAGAAGGGAGATAATGGAGGAAGCTAATCTTGAAGTTGATAAGTTGAATTATCTAGTGGATATAACTTTTATCCGCCCGGACGGAATACCGGTGGTAATTTTAAGCTACTGGGCGGACTATAAATCGGGAGAAACTAAAGCAGGCGAAGACAATATTGAGTATGCCTGGGTGACTTTGGAGGAAGCTAAAAATTACGACTTGATTCCGGGCATTTGGGAGGAAATTGAAATGGTAGATAAGGCGATGAGGCAATAGCCTCATCTTCAACTTCGTTTTTTATTCTAAAAAACTCATTATGGAAAGTCTTATTTCTAATCCTTTAATTTTATTCTTAATTGCGGCCTGGGTTTTACCCTGGAAAGGATTTGCTTTGTGGAAAGCTGCCAGGAATAAACATAAAAAGTGGTTTGTCGCCATATTAATAATGAACACTCTGGCGATTTTGGAAATAGTTTATATTTTTTACTTTTCTAAACCAAAAACAGAACAAAGCTCGAAAACAAAATTTTAAAATAATTCTCCCTACTCGCCGCGTCTGACGAGGCTCGCCACACCCTAACCCCTTATTTTAAAATTTGTTTCCTTCGCTTTTTAAGAAATGTTCAATTCACCTATTGAGGAAATAAAAAACCGGCTGGATATCGTGGAGGTGGTCGGGAGCTATATCAAACTTTCAAAAACCGGCATAAATTACCGGGCGGTTTGCCCTTTTCATTCGGAAAAAAAGCCGTCGTTTTTTGTTTCTCCGACCCGGCAGATGTGGCATTGCTTCGGAGGGTGTGGAACCGGAGGCGACATATTTAAATTCGTTATGCAAATTGAAGGCGTGGAATTCGGAGACGCTTTAAGGATTCTGGCTCAAAGAGCCGGAGTGGAATTAAAAAAACAGAGGCCCGAAGAAATCGTCTGGGCCACGGAAAGAAACCGGCTTTATGAAGTTTGCGAGCTGGCGACAAGATTTTTTGAAAAGCAGCTGGAAGCGAGTTTAATGGGTAAAGAAGCGCAAAAATATCTTTTGGGCCGCGGCATCAGTCAGGAGAGCATTATCAAGTGGCGCATAGGATATTCGCCCGACACTTGGCAGGGATTGTCAGATTTTTTAAATTCTCAAGGATATCAGAAGGGAGAAATTGAAAAAGCTGGCCTGGCTCTGGCCGGGGAACAGGGTTCTTTCTACGACAGGTTTAGAGGCAGGATTATTTTTCCCATTTTTGATTTAAATTCCCAGGTCGTAGGTTTTGGCGGCCGGGTTTTTAAAGATAAAGACAAGGCCGAAGTGGCAAAATACATGAATACTCCGAACACCATTTTATACGATAAAAGCCGGATTCTTTACGGATTGGATAAAGCCAAGGTTGATATTAGAAAGCAGGATTCCTGTATTTTAGTGGAAGGATATACCGATGCGATTATGGTTCACCAGGCGGGAACCGTCAATGTCATCGCTACCTCGGGCACGGCTTTAACTTCTTTCCAGCTGAAAATTTTAAAAAGATACACGGAAAATTTGGTTTTGGGCTTTGATATGGATATTGCCGGAGAAAACGCCACGAAAAGAGGCATTAATTTAGCCCAGATGTTGGGGTTTAATTTAAAAGTCGTTCGTTTGCCCGAAGGCAAAGATGCCGCCGAATTGATTTCCACAAATCCTGCGGGCTGGCAGGAAGCCATAAAAAACTTAAAATCAATCACGGAATTTTATTTTGAATCGGCCTTTAAAGGTAGGGATGAAAAAATTCCGGAAGGCAAAAAAGCGATTTCCAAAATTTTGCTGCCGGTTCTAAAAAGAATACCCAATCAGATTGAAAAGTCCTTTTGGATTCAAAAATTGGCAATAGATTTAAAAGTGAAAGAGGCCGATATTATTGAGGAATTAAAAAAAGTGAAACTGGAGGAAGATGTTTACGGCTTAGAACCTGAAGAAATAGCAAAATTGCCCCAAAAATCCAAGCAAGAGCTTTTAGAAGAGCGACTGCTGATAATGGTGATAAAAAATCCTAAAAATGTTAATCTGATTGGAGACGGCCAGACCGACTGCTTATCTGCCAAAGCCCAAGAAATTCTGAGTAATTTAAAAAAAGATTCAATCCCCGAACCGAACCTTTTATCTCCCGAAGCCCAGAATTATTTTAACGAACTTGCCCTGAAAGCCGAAGTGGAGGAGATTGAAGAGGGAGATATCGAGCCGGAAATCCAATTTTGCTTGAAGGCCATGGGCACGGCGGGGATAAAAAAGGAATTAGATGATATTACAAAAGAAATGAAAACAGCCGAAAATAAAAAAGACCAAAAGAAAATTGAAGAACTCTCCGCTAAATTTAATAAAGTATCTAAGGGGTTAAGCAGTTTTTAAGTATGGCAAAGAAAAAAAAGAAAAAAAACCCGCCAAAAACTAAAGTATTTAGGCGGGCAAGGAAAATAAAGAAGATAAGGAAGACAAGAAAAAAAAGAACCGGTCTTAGGCCTGCCAGAGCCAAAGCCATGGCGGCCAGGCGGGGATTTCTTTGGCAGAAAAAAAAGAAAAAAGTAAAAATTCCTTTGGGCCGGCCCAAAAAAGTTTTTTTGCCAGAAAAGCTCCACGAGCTTATCGAAAAAGGCAAAGCTCGGGGGTTTGTGACTCAATCGGAAATTTTATATTCTTTTCCGGAAGCCGAAATGGATGTTAGGGGGTTAGATGAACTTTATCAATCGTTGGAAAAAAGCGGAATTGAAATAAAAGAAGCTAAAGAGTTTTTAGAAGAAAAAGAAAAAAAAGAAGATAAATTTATTCCCAAAATCGAAGCCGCTCCCATCGATCCCGTCCAGATGTATTTAAAAGAAATCGGTCAAATTTCTTTTGTGTCGGCTGAAGAAGAAAAGGATTTATCAAAGAGAATTGAGAAAGGCGACATGGAAGCAAAAAAGAAATTAGCTCAGGCGAATTTGCGTTTAGTTGTTTCTATCGCCAAAAGATACGTGGGCCGTTCGCCCAATTTGACGGTTTTGGATTTAATCCAGGAAGGGAATTTGGGATTATTCAGGGCGGTGGAAAAATTCGATTGGAGAAGGGGATATAAATTTTCCACTTATGCCACTTGGTGGATCAGGCAGGCGATAACCAGGGCTTTGGCCGACCAGGCCAGGACCATCAGGATTCCCGTTCACATGGTGGAGACATTATCCAAATACAGCCAGGTCAAGCGTCGGCTTTTGCAGGAATTAGGCCGAGAGCCCTTAGCCGAAGAAATCGCCGCGGAAATGGGCGTAGAAGTGGAAAAAGTTCATCAGATAGGCAAAATATCCCAGGAAGCGGTTTCTTTGGAAACACCGGTTGGCGAAGACGAGGAGGATTCGGTTTTGGCGGAATTTATTGAAGATAAAAAAGCCGTGGCTCCTTCTTTGGAAGCGGCTAGAATTTTATTGAGAGGCCGCTTAAAAGATATTTTAACCGACCTGGCTCCCAGGGAACAAAAAATTGTTGCTTTGCGGTTTGGCTTGGAAGACGGCATCACTCACACGTTGGAAGAAGTGGGCAAGGAATTTGGGGTTACCAGGGAACGAATCCGCCAGATCGAAGCCAAGGCCTTGGAGAGAATAAGAGAACATGAATCAGTGAAAAAGTTGAAAGGATACTAAAAATATTGTATACAAGAGTAGTACCTTGGACAATAAAATACATTCCCCTGTAGCTCAACGGTAGAGCGGCTCGCTGTGAATTATCGCAGCTTCCTAAGGAGACTTAGGAATGAAAACTTCGGGATAACGGTGAAGCCCTTCATGGGTAATACCGTGGGAACTCCGACGTGGTCGGAGAGCTCCGTAGAGACTAGATACCGAAGTGCCTCAAAGAGGCAATGATATAGTCCAAGCCTTTTGGAAACATTAGGGCACTTGTAACGAGAAGGTTGTAGGTTCGAATCCTACCGGGGGAGCTGAATTTCTATTAATCTAACCTATATTTTTTATCCAGACGTAGATTATAGTTTAACAATTATCGCTTTTATGCTTTAGTATTTTTGAAAAATGAAAGTGCAACTCTACGCTAAATTAGGAGGTACTCTAAATGCGTCTAGCAGGGGGGAGCAAAATTCAGAAAATCGCCAAAGGGGCGGTTTTTTGATAGAATAGAGTCGTGGGAAACATATGAATCAAAAAGGATTTGTCCCGCTTGTTATTACTATTGCGGCATTGGCCATAGCCGCCGGAGTCGGCGGGTTTTTGGCATTTCGAGGCGAGAAGGGAACTGCCGCTCCTCAATTTATTCAAGCCGATTTTATTGATTTATCAAAAGTTTTTGCTATATCAAAATTTCGTTCGGGAAGCGGCCATGATTTTTCCCGAGGATCAGGAGAAACATGCCGCAGCATGAAGCATTATTTTAATGTTCAAAGGCCGGAAGGAGTAGAGCAATTAATCAGCGAAAATAAAGGGATCCCGCCACAGCCTGACGGAAAGACAGATATTCCTATTTACAGTCCGGTAGACGGGAAGATTGTTAGCATTGAGTCGGAACAAATATCAATCGGGAAACAGGTTTACATCAGGTCTAATCCCTACCCGGATTTTACTGTTCGACTATTCCATATTTACTTGCTTCCAGATGTTAAAAAGGGTGCTAAGGTCAGGGCTGGGCAGAAAATTGGTGTTATCGGACAATATCAAAATACCGATATTGCGATTATGCAAGGAAGAAAGTTCGTTTCCTATTTTGAGGTTATGTCCGACAACATTTTTGCCAAATACCAGGCGTTAGGAGTTAAGAATCGCAACGAGCTGATTATTTCAAAGGCCGAACGCGACGTCAATCCCCTGCGATGCAACGGAGAATGGTTTGCTAAGAATTACGATAACGATCCAAATTCTAATAACTTTATCTATTTGAAGCACTAAGCGGCATGATCGGCGAATAGGGTTTTGGTAAAATAAATATATGGTCAAAGTCATACAAAAAGACGATACTTCAACTTCGTTCACCATGCGGAGCTAAAATCTTTTCAAGCCGTTAGGGTCGATGAAGCTACGGCTTCATCTATCAAGCGAAGCAAAGCCGAGCGAAGATTAAGAAGAGATTTATCTCTTCGCTTTACCTTCGCTCGGCTTCGCCTCGTTTGGTGCTTGATTTTTTATGGAGAGTTTATAGAATACAATATCAAAGAAGGAGGAATAAAATATGGGGAGAAGTCCTTTTTCATATATAAGAGACCCCTTGGGAGGATTTGTGTGGACTGGAGGAGAAAAAAAGAAGAAAGGAACCAATAAATCGCCAGAGAAAAAACAGACCAGAAGGCGAGAAGAAACTGTCGAAGCAGAAATGACTCTAGATGCGCTCGACAGAGCCATCTTGGAGTCCGGGGTAAAAACACCGGAAGAGGCAAGCAAGAGATTTGGAATTTTATTGAGGCAAGTGGAAGGCCGGATGATGAGAAGCATCCCGGTCAAGTTGGGGGTAAAATCATACGAAGAGGCGGTGGCAAAATATAAAAATCGCCTGCCGATGGTTATTTAGGGCAGCAAAAGAGTTAATCTTATGCTGTCTTTTTTTTAAATCGTCGCATATGGGGATATTGTTTTTTGTAGGATTTTCTGTTATACTTTAGTAATAATTAGACTAATAAAATACACATGGCGAAAAGAAGCACGGGGTTGGATAAGCATAAAAAATCGCATTCCCATAAATCCAAGAAACGGTTGGAAATAAAGAGACTTATGCTTGAAGCTAAGGCGGATAAAAGGAAGCATAGATAAAATAAGGCAAGAATCAATTTTAAAACAGTCCATTTTTCACGGGCTGTTTTTGTTTTTTTAAAATGGCGGTTTTTTGGTAAAATAAACATATGCAAAAGAATTGGCACGCAATTTCACTCTCAGAAGTTTTCTCTAAAACGAAAAGCAAAAGAGAAGGACTTACCACTTCGGAAGCGAGCCAAAGATTAAAAGACTTCGGATATAACGTTCTTCCGCAAGAAAAACCGTATTCCAAGATACGGCTGTTTTTGAGCCAGTTTAATAGCCCCCTGATGTATATTTTGCTTGCGGTTGTTGTTATTTCGTTTCTGCTTAAACAATACTCGGACACAATTTTCATTATTATCGTGTTGCTTATCAACACTACCGTCGGTTTCTATCAGGAAAATAAAGCCAATCGGTCGCTTCTCGCCCTAAAGAAAATGGTGAAAGTCAAGGCAAGGGTTTTGCGTGATGATTATGAAAAGGAAATAGACAGCGAAGAATTGGCAGTTGGTGACGTGGTGTTTCTGAAATCGGGAGATAAGGTGCCGGCAGACGGACGCATCATTGAATCAAAGGGATTAAAAATAAACGAAGCAAGCCTTACGGGAGAATCGCAAGCGATTGAAAAGAAGGAAAAAACAGACATGGTTTTTATGGGCACAATTGTGGAAGAAGGACGGGCAACGATAGTGATTGCGGCCATCGGAATCAATACGCAAATCGGCGAAGTTGTATCGCTTCTCAAAAAAACCAAAGAACGCAAGACCCCGCTTCAGAAAAAAATCGCCTCTCTCTCAAAAATTACCGGGGCGTTTATTCTCTCCATTATCTTTGCCATCGTTATTATCGGTTACTTCACGGAAAAATCTTTTGCCGATATTTTTATTGCCTCATTAGCCCTGGCAGTTTCAGCAATACCCGAAGGATTGCTTCCCGCTATTACCGTTATATTAGTTTTAGGGATGCGGCGTATTTTCAAACAGCAGGGTCTCGTAAGAAAACTTGCCGCCACGGAAACCCTGGGAAGCGTAACCGTCATCTGCACCGATAAAACAGGAACTCTTACCGAGGGGAGAATGCAGGTCAGCCATATTTTAACAAGCACAAAAGAACTGATGGGCGATAAGATCAGCGGGCTTACTAAGAGTGGAAATACTAACGGTTTCGAGTCGCATATTTCGGCATTAAAAATTGCCACCTTGACAAACGACGCTTTCATAGAAAATCCAGAAGCGGAACTGCAAAAATGGGTGGTGCGAGGCAGACCGACCGAGCAGGCATTGCTTTTGGCGGGAATGCAGTCGGGTTTGGATAAACGCGAGCTTGAGAAACAATATCCGATTTTGGATAGAATCAGTTTCGAATCGGACTACAAGTTTGCCGCCACATATCATCGCAAAAATGAGAAGCAGAATATGCTCTATGCCATCGGAGCTCCGGAGGAGATTATTGCCCGTTCTGTCGATTTGGATATTGATGGCAGAACGGAAAAATTAGGCACAATTCAAGCGGATAAATTGATGGCGAAACTGGAAACGCTCACGCAGAAGGGCCTGCGGGTCCTTGCTTGCGCCCACAAGGATTATGGTTCAAAAACAGAATATCAAAATCTTAGAGAATTAGTAAAAGAACTTTCGTTTGTCGGTTTTATCGCTCTCAAAGATCCGCTTCGCCAAGACGCAAAGGAATCAATTGCGGTCACCAAGAAAGCAGGCATACGCACCGTTATTGTTACGGGAGATCATAAGTTTACCGCCAAAGCCATTGCCGAAGAAATAGGCATTGAGACGGAAGACGAAAATATAATTGAAGGCAAGGAATTGGAAGCAATAAGCGATGATGAATTAAAAGAAAAAGCAAAACATATTTCTATTTACGCTCGCGTTTCTCCCCGTCATAAATTAAGAATTGTTGACGCGCTTCAAGCCAATGGAGAAGTGGTGGCAATGCTTGGCGATGGAGTAAATGACGCTCCGGCCCTTAAGTCCGCCGACATCGGAGTCGCCGTCGGTTCTGGCACGGATGTGGCTAAAGAAGTGGCTGATTTAGTGCTGCTGGACGACAATTTCAGAACCGTAGTAAGGGCGGTTGAGCAGGGAAGGGTTGTTTTTGGGAATATTCGCAAGGTTTTTATTTATTTGGTAGCAGACGACTTTTCCGAGCTCTTTTTATTCTTGGCGAGCATGGCGATGGGATTTCCGCTTCCGTTATTGCCCGCCCAGATTCTTTGGATAAACCTCGCGGAAGACGGATTCCCAGATATTGCCCTTACGACAGAGCAAGAGACGAAAGGAGTGATGGATGAAAAACCGAGGAACCCCAAAGAGCCGATATTAAATAAGTCGTTAAAACTCTGGATGACCGCCATTTTCTTTATTACCGGCTTGGCAGCATTCCTTTCATTTTTCTTATTTTGGAAATTGACCGGGGATTTGCATAAAACACGGACAATAGTTTTTGCCCTCATGTGTGTTGATTCTTTGATTTTTGCTTTCAGCGTTCGTTCCTTCAAGCGAACAATCTTCAGAAAAGACATATTCTCCAACCGCTATTTGGTTGGAGCGGTTATTATTGCGGCCGTCTTGCTTATCGGAGCCGTGTATCTCCCGTCCTTGCAAAAACTTTTAGCTACCCAGCCGTTAGCATTAACGGAGTGGTTAATTATATTCGGTATCAGCTTAATAGAAATTTTACTGATTGAATTTTCCAAAAAAAGAATTTTCTTGGCTAAGATTGACGGGATAGATTAAAAATGCTAATGTAAAAACAGCCGGTTGACCGACGAAAAATTAGTCGAGTTTGTTCGGGAAACTGATTATAGATTTAATAATTGCAAACACATGGAAGGAACAATTAAAACTCTTACAGACAAGGGCTTTGGATTCATCACCATTGAAGGCGAAGAAAAAGATTTGTTTTTTCATAAGAATGAGGTAAAGGGCGTCACCTACGAAGAATTGAAAGTAGGCGACAAAGTATCTTTTGAAAAAGCTGATTCTCCGAAAGGACCCAATGCGACCAACGTAAACCGCATTTAGCCAATAAAAACCTCCCCGCAGCGCGGGGAGGTTTTTTAATTCCAGCGGAGGTGATTGTGGATAAGTTATTTGGTCTTTTGGTCTGTTCGGTATAAAATAAATTAAACTATTCAAAGTCGAAATTTTTAATAAAAAATAAATTTTTATGAGTAAATTATTTTTAACGTTATTGGTAGCCGGTCTTTTAGTTGCCGCTAACCCGGCTTCAGCCAAAATCAGCGAGAGCAATTTTTGGGCAGCTATAGGCAAGCTTGTCCAAGAGATAATGCCGCAAGAAGAAATTTTCTCCGAGCCGGCAGTTCAAGAAATTGACGAGGACTTCGTCGACCCGAGAGAAGTTCAGCAGGTCTTGCGGGAGATCAAGGATATCAGAAGAGAATTAACCAGGTTTGCTAAACAATTGGCAAAAATGGCAAACAGCGGGGATGACGTCAATCAGGTGAACGCGCTTTTGGAACAGATAAAAAGTTTTGAAGCCAATATTTTAGCTGAACAAAATTTGCGCGATACTATTCAAGAATTTCGGGAGGCCAATATCTGGCAGGATATCCAAAGAATTCGGGCCAAAATTGAAATCCCCAAAGAAATGAAGCAGTGGGACAAAGAAATAAAAAGAATAGAGAAATTGCTGAAGCAAAAGAAAATTCAGAATTTATCTTCGGACTTCGGCTTGGATTTAGGAGCAGCGGCAAATAAATTAGAAGAAACGAAAGCTATTTTGGCAACCGTTCAAGAGCTTTATAACAACGGCGATTTGGAAGGGGCGATGGAAGAGTTTGACGGCCTAAGGCAAGATTTTCATCCGGGAGAGCTTGCCAGTGTTTTGCAAAGGTTGCAAGAAATAGCCAATAGATTAAGAGCGGTTAAAGACGAAGCGATTAAAAATCAAATAAGAGAAACCCTGTCTGAAGTGGCTAATAATTTCAACGATGGAGAGTTTCGCATTGCCAGAGAAGTGCTGGATGAGAATTTTAATTCTTTAATGCAGCTGATTATGAAAGCTACTTCGGTCGGGAAAAAGAAAGGCCAAACAAGAGATAATTGGTTTCAGGCAATGGAAAAAGTGGAAACTAAAATGAAAGAAAAGAGCGAACAGAAAAAAGAACAATTGCAGGAAATGAGACAGGAAGTAAAGATGAAAGTTGAAGGAGGGAAAGAAGGAGAAAAAGCGCCAGCGCCAGTGACAGCCCCAGCTCCGGTGCGAGAACCGGTTTTGGAAACTCAACCCGTATCTCCAGCGCCAGTCCAGTAATTATTACTCGGTTATGCGTGATAAAAAATCGCCCTGCGAAGCTCGCAAGAGCGGAGCGGGGCGGTTTTTTTAATTAACGAGCCTTGCGAAGCGGGGCGAAGTTCGAAAGGAGAATATGGTTCTCCTTGAGCCGGCAATAGTATATAATAGATAAAAAGATGCTTGAGAATAAAATTACTCCGGGGAAGTTTCATTCCGAATACGTTATTGAAATCCATGACCCCAAAACAGGTATGGAGGGGATTTTGGTTATTGACAACACGCTGCTGGGCCCCGGTAAGGGAGGCATTAGAATGACCCATGATATTACGGTTAACGAAGTGTCAAGATTAGCCAGGACTATGACTTTTAAAAATGCTTTGGCCGATATTCCTTTTGGTGGAGCCAAAGCGGGAATTAAGTGGCAAGGGGGTTCAGATGAGCTTAAAAAAGAATTCGTCCAGAGTTTTGCCCGGGCCATAAAGTCCTTTATTCCGGAAAAATATATTGCCGGGCCGGATATTAATACCGGAGAAAAAGAAATGCAATGGATCGCCGAAGCAACCGGCATTTGGCATTCGGCAACGGGCAAGCCCGAGAATATGTGCGTGGAATATACGGGCAATTGCCCAGGCGGCATCTGCAAAAAATGCGGCATTCCCCATGAAACCGGCAGTACCGGGTTTGGCGTAGCCCAGGCGGCCAAAGTAGCAGCTGAAATTGCCGGGATTGATATTAAAAATGCCTCGGTTTCAATTCACGGCTTCGGGAACGTGGGAACTTTTGCTTACAGATTTTTAACCGAAATGGGAGCTAGGGTTATATTAATTGCCGATAAAAGCGGGACTTTTTTTTCTAAAAACGGCTTTGATAAAGATAAAGTTGAAGAGCTGATTAAAGAAAAAAAAGAAATTTGCCGTTACCGGGGCAAAGTTGAGAAGATAAATCCAGATAGTTTTTGGAGCGTTCCCGTAGATGTTATGATTCCCGCCTCCATAACGGATGTCATCCATTCGGGCAATAAGGGGAATATAGGGGCTAAAATAATAGTTGAGGCTGCCAATATCCCGATGAAAGAAGATATTGAAGAAGAGCTGTTTTTAAAAGGGATTTTGATTGTTCCTGATTTTGTTGCTAATGCCGGCGGAGTTATTTCTTCTTATTCTGAATATCAGGGCCACAATCCGAAAGAAATGTTTGAAACAATTGAAAATAAAATAAAAAATACCGCCCGAGTTGTTTTAATGGAAAGCATCAAGAGAAATAAGAATCCCCGGAAAGTGGCCTTGGAAATTGCTAAGAATAGAATTGCCGAAGGAAGGAAAAATCTGCTAAAATAAATTATATGTGCAAGACCTGCGCTAAACATAAAAAAAAGAGATAACGTGGATAGTAATGTCAGTGAAGTAAAAATTATTGCCGGCTTTTTGGCTTCGGCTTTGGATATCGAAGACGATATGAGCGAGAGCGTCTACGGCGAATATTTAAACCGGGAAACCTGGCCCGCTGATTTAGAAGAGAAGGTTTTTGATATGATTAAGAATCTCGTCGCGATTTTGATTGAAGAAACGGAAGGGCACAAAAAATCATTCTCGGGGCTAAAAAATAAATTCGTGGCGATGAAGTAGCGACTTCATCTTCACCTTCAATTTTATAAATAAAATTTCGGTAAAAAATAATGCTTAAGGATAAAAAAACTTTAATGAGCGAATTTGACCAGATGAGGTCGCTTGAAGAATGGGCGAGCGGTTTTTATCTGAACATTTCTTCGGATTCCCGGATACAAAACGAAGAGGTCAAAGAAGTATTCAGAGAAATATCTAATGACGAAATCCGCCACGCTCAAATTGTGGGAAAGATAATTAATATTATAAATAATAATTTATAAATGGCAGTTATTCTATTTTCTTTTGCCGCGTTTTTTTCTATCCTTACTGGTTGATTGTTTACGGTCCAATTCAAGGAAAAACTCCATCTGATAATGAGCTTTACCGCGGGCGTATTGCTGGGGGTAGTCAGTTTTGATATTTTTCCCGAGATTATTTCCCAAATAAACGAGAACGATCTTGATGCCACGGGGCCGATGATCGCTCTGGTCGCCGGTTTTTTATTGTTTCACACCCTGGAAAAAGTGATTGTCATCCACCATTCCCATGAAACAGAGTACGCCGACCATAAGCATCCCCAGGTCGGAATTTTCTCAACTTTGGCCTTGGCCGGTCATAGTTTTATGGACGGAATCGGAATCGGCCTTGGATTCCAAATAAATCCCGCAGTGGGAGCGCTTATAGCCATTGCGGTCATTTCCCACGGGTTTACCGACGGAATGAATACGGTTTCTTTGATGATCAACAACAATAACAGCATTGCCAGGGCTAAAAAATTTCTCTTATTGCACTCAGCGGCTCCAATATTGGGAGCGCTATCCACTTTGTTCTTTAAGCTTCCCCCTTTTTTTCTTAATCTGTATCTCGGTCTATTTGCCGGATTCCTGCTTTATATAGGAGCCAGCGATATTTTGCCGGAAGCTCACAGCAAACATAGCTCTTTGAAGATGATTGGGCTGACGATTGCTGGCGCTGCCGGTATTTTTCTCATAACCCGCTTCGCCTAATTCGGCTCTTGACGTCCCCTCTTGCTTAAATTAAGCTTATATGAGAGAATAAGGCAACACGAATAACTTACAAACCCAAAGGTCGGAAACCGATTATCATCTAAAAATTTTAATCTTATGGCAACAACTGGATATTGCGTAAAGTGCAAAGAAAAAAGAGATATGGTAGGCGAGAAAGAAGTTGCGATGAAGGGAAAGGGCGGAGTAAAGAGAAGGGCTATGACCGGCACCTGTCCCAAGTGTTCAACCAAGATGTTCCGAATTTTGGGCAAAGCTTAGATTTTATCTATTTTTGAAACAAGACAGCCCCGCTATAAGTTATAGCGGGGTTTGTTTTTATACTATAATAAGGGAGTGTTGGCTAAAAAGAAAAAAATCGGGATTTTAGCGGGGTTGTTCCTGGCGAATTTATTCGCCTGGTCTTCGGTTTATGATTTAAGCCGGGCGCGGGGATTAGAAGTTAATTTCTTTGACGTCGGCCAGGGGGACAGCATATTTATTGAAACTCCCCATCGTCAGCAGATTTTAATAGACGGAGGCCCGAGCTCCGTTATTCTGGAAAAGCTGAAAAAAGAAATGCCTTTCTGGGACAGGACGATTGATTTTGTTATTTTGACTCATCCGGAAAAAGACCACATAACCGGCCTGCTGGATGTTTTAAAAAGATATAAGGTGGAAAATATTTTATGGACGGGAGTGGCCAGGGACACGGCCGAATACAGAGAATGGGAAAAATTGATTAAAGAAGAGGGGGCAAAGATATTTATTGCCCAAGCTAGCCAGAAACTTAGTTTCTCCGAGAAACTAAGTTTCTTGGTTCTATCTCCGCCAGAGAGTCTGGAAGGCCGGGTTTTTAAAGACA
>CAZWNE010000014.1:14327-15312 GCA_964635155.1 uncultured Candidatus Saccharibacteria bacterium | reverse complement strand
CGGCAGATATCTTAAAAAAGCCGAAGTCAGTTTTGACCAGCAAACTGTTTATCAGCCCTTGGTGCTTTTGGAATTTGATAGCGAAGGGGCAAAACTTTTTGCCGATTTGACCGAGAAAAACGTGGGAAAACAGTTGGCAATTTTTATTGACGGAGTTCCTCTTTCTTCGCCAGTTGTTCAGGAAAAGATTTCCGGGGGGAAAGCCCAAATTTCAGGAAATTTTTCTGTTGAAGAAGCAAAAAAATTAGCCCAGAATCTTAATGCCGGCGCCTTACCGGTTCCCATAAAATTAATTTCCCAGCAATTGGTTGGCCCGACTTTGGGCAAGGTTTCTTTGGAAAAATCACTTAAGGCTGGGATTTTAGGATTTTTAGCAGTGATTATTTTTATGATTATTTTTTACCGCTTGCCGGGAATTTTGGCTTCCTTGGCTTTGGCTATTTATGTTGCGCTGATATTGGCTCTTTTCAAATTACTATCGGTTACTTTGACATTAGCTGGTATTGCCGGTTTTATTTTATCAATCGGCATGGCTGTTGACGCTAATGTTCTGATTTTTTCCAGGATGAGGGAAGAATTAAAATCAAGCAAAGATTTATTGGCCAGCGTCAGAGAAGGATTTCGCCGGGCCTGGCCGTCAATCAGGGACAGCAACTTGAATACTTTAATTGTCAGCTTGATTTTTTTTAGTTTTGGCACGAGCTTTGTCAAGGGCTTTGCCTTTACTTTAATTTTAGGAGTTTTAGCGAGCATGTTTTCGGCGGTTTTTATCACCCGAAATCTTTTAAGAATTTTTCAGACATCTAAAGTAGCAAAACATAAAATATTATGGTAGTCAATTTCATTAAATATCGCAAAATTTATTATATTTTTTCCGGGATCTTGATTCTGGCCAGCCTTTTTTCCCTGATTTTTTACGGGTTGAATTTTGGTATTGATTTTACGGGCGGAAGCATTTTAGCGTTGGAATTTAAAGACGGTAGGC
>CAZWNE010000014.1:0-14317 GCA_964635155.1 uncultured Candidatus Saccharibacteria bacterium | reverse complement strand
ATCAGGAAGTGGAAAGCAAATTAGCCGATTTAGATTTGGGAGAAATTACCATTCAGCCGACTGCCGAAACGGGTTTGATTTTAAAGGTTAGATATATTGACGAGAATACTCACCAGCAATTATTAGAAAAATTTAATGGCCAGGTAGAAGAAAAAAGTTTCGATTCAATCGGCCCGGCGGTAGGAAAAGAACTGACAAATAAGACATTTGTTTTCATTATTGTAGTTTTATTCGCGATTATTTTTTTCGTCGCATTTGCGTTTAGAAGAGCTTCAAGGGCTGTTTCTTCTTGGCAGTACGGGCTGGTGGCCTCATTGGTCGCTTTTTTCCACGATGTTTTGATCCCCTTGGGCGTCTTTTCTTTATTGGGAAAATTTTACCATATTCAAGTGACTATACCGATAGTGGTCGGCCTTTTAACCATTTTGGGCTATTCAGTCCATGACACTATTGTGGTTTTCGACAGAATCAGGGAAAATATTACCCTCGCCAGAGCTCGGGTCTTTGAAGAGATAGTCAACAGCAGTTTGAATCAAACTTTAATCAGGTCAATTAATACTTCTTTAACCACCTTATTGGTGCTTTTGGCGATATTTTTCATCGGCGGAGAAACTTTGAAATATTTTTCTTTGATTTTGATTTTAGGAATTGCCACAGGAACTTATTCTTCAATTTTTATAGCCAGCCCGCTTTTAGTAAGCTGGCTGAAGTTTAGGAAACGGGGTTGACATTAACCTCTAAAAATGTTTAAATAGATTAATATGCCAAACTTCAACTATCAAAAAATTTGTCAAGATTTAGTAAGCGGATTATCGCCCAGAAAAAAAGACGTTATTCTGGAGCGTTTTGGGTTAGATGGGGGCAAAAGAAAAACCCTTGAAGCGGTAGGTGGAAAGTTCGGCGTAACAAGAGAAAGAGTCCGCCAGATTCAAGACGGCGCTTTAGCGGAAATAAAATCTGAAGCAGGCGCTTATAAGGCGATTTTCCAAAATTTTAAAAAATATTTTCAGGATTCTGGCAATTTGAAAAAAGAAGACATTATGCTTAAAGATTTAGGTCGGGAAAATTGGCAGAACCAAGTTTATTTTTTGCTTTCTTTAAATAACGGATTTTTGCGTTTTGGCGCAAACAAAGATTTTTATCCCTTGTGGGCTACGAGTTTAGCCTCTCTGGCCAAGGCCCAGAAAATCATTTCTTCGCTTTATCAAAGACTGGAAGAAGTAAAAACTCCTTTATCTTTAAAAGAACTCGCCAGTTCTGTTTCTCAAAATGTTTCTACTTTAAAATCTTATCTCGAGGTTTCCAAGAAAATCCAAAAAAATTCCGAAGGAGTTTTCGGATTAAAAGATTGGCCGGAAATTAATCCGCGGGGAGTAAAAGACCGGGCTTATTTGCTTTTCAAAAAAACGCAAGAGCCCCTTCATTTTACTAAGGTAGCCGATATGATAAAAGGAAGCTTGGTCCAAACCGTGCACAACGAGCTTATCCGCGACCCGAGATTTATTTTAGTCGGCCGGGGGATGTATGCCTTAAAAGAGTGGGGATACGAGCCCGGTCAGGTGAAAGATGTAATTTCAAGAATTTTGAAGGCGGGAAAGGAACCCTTAACCAAAGAAGAAATTTTGAATAAAGTTTTGGAGCAAAGAATGGTTAAGGAAAATACGGTTTTTCTCAATTTAAACAATAAAAAATATTTTTTCCGCACTCCCCAAGGGAGATACCAAATTCAAGAAGCTTAAAAATTTATTTGTTTTATCGCTATGCCATCTATTGATTTTCCAAGAGAAAATCTGATCCCTTTTTTTTCAATTATTTTCCAAATTATCAATACCTGGTGGTGGGTGCCTCTGCCTTTTATCTTGTGGAGGCCTTTTAAATTTCTTTGGTGGTGGTGGCGGGTTGATATTTTTTTATCACAACAAACGCAGGTAGTGCTGGAAATCCGGCTGCCAAAAGAACTTTTAAAGCCCATCAGGGCAATGGAAGTTGTTTTATCAAGCATTCAAGCGGCCATTTACCAGCCCCCTGATTTATGGGAAAAATGGATAGACGGCCAAGTCCAGCTTTCGCTTGGACTGGAAATCGCTTCCATCAACGGCGAGCCTCATTTTTTCATCCGAACTCCGAAGCAATACCGGGATTCGGTGGAATCCAGTTTGTACTCCCAGTTTCCGGAAATTGAAATTAAAGAAGTTGATGATTACACAAGATATGTGCCGCAAGACTTGCCCAACAAAGATTGGGATATGTTCGGCTCCGATTACAGATTAATAAAGCCGGATTTTTATCCGATTAAAACTTATCTTCAGTTTGAAACCGAGCAAGAGGCCTTGGAGAAAAAAAGAATTGACCCTATTGCCGGGCTTATGGAAGCCATGGCTAAAGTCAAAGAAGGCGAACAGCTCTGGATACAATTTTTAATTGCGCCCGTGGGAGACGCCGATGAAATAAAATTTTTTAATCGGGTTACGACAAAAGGGTCTTTGGGCGTGTGGCGTAAACAGGGAAATTCAGTCAGAGATAAGTTGGCTAGAAGAGATGAAGAAGAAAAGCCAAAGTCAATGCTCCAGATGGCGGTTGATATAATTTCTGGCAAGGTAGAAGAAAAGAAAGAAAGAGAAATTATTCCGCCCGAAATGAAGCTTACTCCCGGGGAAAGGGAGGTTTTGAGTGCGATAGAAATGAAAATGTCAAAGCCGATTTTTGAATGTACGGTAAGATTTATTTGGCTTGGCAAAAGAGATATTTGGTTTAAGCCCAATTACCGATTAGCTTTTTCTTTTTTTAATGAATACACGACCAATAATCTCAACGCTCTTTTTCCCGTAGGGAGAACTTTAACGAAAATCAAGAAATATCTTATTTTCCGGTTTCTTAACGCAAATTTTATCCGCAAAAGAAGGCAGTACTTAAGAGCTAGAAAGCTTTTTAGAAATTATGTTAGCAGACTTTCTCCTTTTTTTCCGAGGCCGGGCGGGCAGTATAAATTAAATACCGAAGAAGTTGCTTCTCTTTATCATTTTCCGTCTTGGGAAGTATCTCCGGTGCCTGGCGTGCCTCGGCTGGAATCTAGAAAGGGGCCGCCTCCCGAATTGCCCATAGAATAATATGGACCAGATAAATTTTTTTGCGGAAACCACTTTCCGCAACCAGAAAAAAAAGTTTGGAATCAAAACCGACGACCGGCGCCGGCACGTTTATATTATCGGTAAAACCGGCATGGGCAAGACAGCCATGATGGAGAATATGGCCATTCAAGACATTCAAGAGGGCAGGGGCATCGGTTTTGTCGATCCTCATGGCGAAGCGGCGGAAAAACTTTTGGATTTTGTTCCGCCAAGCAGAATAAATGATGTTGTTTATTTCAATCCGGCTGATTTGGATTTTCCAATCGCTTTCAATGTGATGGATAATGTCAGCTCGGAGCACCGGCATCTTGTGGCTTCGGGCCTAATGGGTGTTTTTAAAAAAATCTGGCCCGATGTCTGGTCGGCGCGCATGGAGTATATTTTAAACAACGCCATCTTGGCGCTTTTGGAATATCCCAACTCCACCCTTCTGGGAGTGAACCGGATGCTGGCCGACATTGAATTCAGGACAAAAGTGGTTGATAAAGTTGTCGACCCCGTGGTTAAGGCCTTTTGGGTCAAGGAATATGCTAAATACACTCAAAGGTACGAAACCGAAGCCACGGCGGCCATTCAAAACAAAATCGGCCAGTTTATTTCCAATCCCTTAATCAGGAATATTATCGGGCAGGTAAAATCTAAAATTGATATGAGGGAAATAATGGATAAGAAGAAAATTTTAATTGCCAATATTTCAAAAGGGAGAATCGGCGAGGATAACTCCAGGCTTTTGGGGGCTTTGGTCATTACCAAGCTTCAGTTAGCGGCTATGTCCAGGGTGGATATTCCCGAAGAGAAAAGAGAGGATTTTTATTTATATGTTGATGAGTTTCAGAACTTTGCCACAGATGCTTTTTGCACTATTTTGTCCGAAGCCAGAAAATATTGTCTGTTTTTGATTTTGGGAAAATAATATATCGGGGAAGTGGAGGAAATGACGGCATCGGGCAAGAGCACCAGGGTGAGAGATGCCGTTTTCGGGAACGTAGGCACGATCGTGACTTTCAGGATAGGAGCTGAAGACGCCGAATTTTTGGAAAAAGAATTTTTGCCCGAATTCATGGCCGCTGATTTAGTTAATTTGTCGAAATACAACATTTATTTGAAATTAATGGTCAACGGGATGTCATCCAGGCCATTTTCCGCCCAGACTTTGGTTCCGCCAGAAATTCCCAAGGAAAACAGCCGGGAAAAGATTATCCGCGTTTCGCAGGAAAAATATGCGGCGGCCAAAGAAATTATTGAAGAAAAGATTCAAAAATGGACGGGGGATGTCGGAAACTCCAATTCCGCCCCGGCTAGGCCGATTCAGTCATCGGCTGGCCCGGTTTTATATGACGCTCAATGCGCTTTGTGTAAAAAATGGACAAAGGTGGTTTTTCCGCCAGACGGTAAAAGGCCAGTTTATTGCAAGTCCTGTTTTAAAAAAGTGGAAGAAGAAAGAAGGGCGCCGTCTATTTCTTTGGAAAAAATAAAGCAAACCCAGGCCACTCCTTTTTCTACTTCCAGGCCCGCTCGCAAGCAGGTCAATGTTGAAGAATTAAAAAATGTTTTAGGGGAAGCATTAGATAAAATAAAACCGGATGAAAACTCTGGAAGATTTTAATTTTGAAAATAAAAGAGTTTTAGATCGCTGCGATTTCAACGTTCCCCTCGGCCTCCGAGGGGAAATTTTAGGTGATTTTAAAATAAAACAAACTTTGCCAACAATTGAATATTTAATCAAAGCTGGAGCGGTTGAGATTACTTTAATCAGCCACCTTGCCCAAAAATTCAGCTTAAAGCCGGTTGCCGAAAGATTGGGAGAATTGCTTGGGCGAGAAGTTAAATTTATGGAGCCGGGACCAATCACCTTGATGGAAAATTTAAGATTTCGCAAAGAAGAGGAAGAAAATGATGATAATTTTGCCAGGGAATTGTCAAAATTAGGGGATATTTATATTAACGACGCTTTTGCTGTCTGCCATAGGAATCATGCTTCAATAGTCGGTATTCCGAAATTTTTGCCCTCGGGCATGGGATTGTTGTTAGAGAGAGAAATCAAGATTTTAGGTCGGCTTTTGGAAAACCCGGCAAAGCCCTTGATTGCCATTATCGGCGGGGCTAAAGTGGAAACAAAAGTAAAAATTATTGGAAAGCTTTTGCAAATCGCCGATTTTGTTTTAGTCGGGGGATTGCTGAACAAGGAAATCAAAGAAAAAAATATCAGTTTTGAAAACCAAGAAAAAATCATCGGGGCAGGGGAGGGTTTGGATATTCCGGAGATAGACCTTAAAATTTTTCAAGAAAAAATAAGCCGGGTTAAAACTATTTTTTGGAACGGTCCCTTGGGCAAAACCGAAGACGAGCAGTTTACCAAAGGCACAAAAGAGATGGCTTTGGCGATCATTAAGAGTGGCGCGTTTTCGGTTATCGGAGGAGGGGAAACGGTGGAATTTATCAATAAGCTTGGCCTGATTGATAAATTTTCTTATGTTTCCACCGGCGGCGGGGCGATGATGGCTTTTTTATCGGGCGAAAAACTTCCGGGGATAGAAGCTTTAAAATAATATGGAGATAAAAAATCTTAAAGAAGCCGCTGAAAGGATAAAAAAAGCGGTTAAAAATAAGGAAAAAATTATCATTTACGGCGACTCTGATTTGGACGGCGTAACTTCGGTGATTATTGCCAAAGAAGCGATTAAAAATCTGGGAGGGAAAATCCAGGCGATTTATTTTCCCAATCGAGAAACCGAAGGTTACGGTATTTCGGAAACTGGCTTAAATTTATTAAAAAAGTTTTCTCCAGCGCTTTTGGTTGTTTTGGATTGCGGCATCAGCAACTTTCAAGAAGCAAAACTGGCCAAAAAATTTGGACTTGAGGTCATCATCGTTGACCACCATGAAATTTTGGACAAATTACCCGCGGTAAAAATTATTGTCGATCCCAAACAAAAGGGGGATAAATACCCTTTCAAGGAGTTTGCCGCCTGCGGGCTGACCTTTAAGCTTGCCGAAGAACTTTTAGGGAAAAAAATGACGGAAAATTTAAGAAAAGACCTGACCGAGCTTGTGGCCCTGGGCACGATTGCCGACATGATGCCGAGGGAAGACGACAATAGGATTTTCATTTTAGAAGGTTTGAGCTCGCTGGAAAAATCCTGGCGGCCGGGTATAAAGATTTTTTTGGATTCCTTGGGGGACGACTTAAGGCTAGACCAAAAAGTACAAAAACTGATTTCCGTTTTGAATGCGAGGGATGTGGAAAATAATCTCCCAGCTTCTTTTAGGCTGCTAACTTTATCAACGGAGGACGAAACAAAAAAATTGCTGGAAAAATTGATTGAAAGATCTGAAGAGAAAAAAGCTAGGACTGAAAAGGTTCTTGAGGAAGCCGAAGGGAAGCTTTCTGGAAAGGAAGAAAAGATTATTTTTGAAGGCGATAAGGATTGGGATTACAGTTTGATTTCCGTTGTGGCTTCTCTTTTAGTTAATAAGCACCAAAAACCGGTTTTCATTTTTAAAAAATTAGATAGAGAAAGCCAGGGCACGGTCAGGATGCCTAAAAATACCAATGCCGTATCGTTGATGAAACAATGCAAAAAATTGCTTATAACTTACGGCGGCCACCCCATGGCCGCGGGATTTCGGCTCAAAAATGAGAACTTGGCAGAGTTTAAAAAGTGTTTAATAAAAGAGTATAATATCAAAAGGTGAAAAAGATAACTATTTATATTGATGGCGGGTCAAGGGGCAATCCAGGGCCTTCGGCAATCGGAGCGGTTTTTTGCAATGAAAAAAGCCAGATATTTAAAGAATATTCCGAGTATTTAGGCGAGGGCACTAATAATGAGGCCGAGTATCAAAGCGCGATTTTTGCTCTGAAAAAGTTTAAAGCGCTTTTTGGCAAAAAAATTGCCGAAATGTCGGAAATTGAAATTCGTTCGGATTCCGAGCTTTTAGTCGAGCAGTTAAACGGCGGATACAAAATTTTAGAGCCAAGGTTGAAGGATTTATTTATTGAAATTTGGAATTTAAAAACTGATTTTAAAAAAGTGAAATTTACCCTTGTTCCTAGAAAAAAGAATGAAGAAGCCGATAGGCTAGTCAATGAGGCATTGGATAGCCAAAATAGCAAATTATTTTAATTAAATGGCAAAATTTAATTTTGACAGCGAAGATTTTATAAAAATCAGGAATGAAGCCGAAAATTTTTACAAAACAATCGGTTCGGTTTTTTGCCCTTATCTCGGGGAGAAAATTGTTTTTAATATTAAAGGATTTAAGCATTTAAAATTTAAGTCAGATAAGCAAGCTCGTCCGTATAAAGATCAGTATCCGCGGTTGAGGCTTTTAAGTTTAGCGCCAGAAGTTTTGAAAAAATCTCATACCATTCAGGGCATTTGGAAAATTAAACGACTTGAAGCGCAAAAAACAAATAGTAGATGGGAGCACATCGCAAAAGATGTTGTATATTATGAATTTATTGCAGTGTTAGAAAATGTTAGAATTAAAGTTATTCTAAAGGAAGTATCAGGAGGAGAAAAACATTTTTGGAGCGTTATTCCGTTTTGGGGAATTGATAAAATAAATCATAAGAGAATTTTGTACAGTGGAAATCCCGAGGATGATTAACTAAAAAATACCGCTTTTGCGGTACTCTTTAGCGGCACTTGGTTACAGCTTGGATATAGCCGTGACAGGGCCAAGGCCCTCCAAGCGCCACTTTCACTATAACACAAAAAACCTTGTCAAGCAACGCCAATTAATGCTAAATAATTTAATGAATAAAATTGTAGAAAATAAATAAAAAATTATGGACGTCAGTACATTATTTATTATAGACGCTAAGACTAAAAAACTTCGGCTTTGGAAGGAAAAGATTGATAACATTGTTTTCGAAAAATATGGACAGCTATCCTTAACACTTAGCCATCTAGAATGGTTTTTACAGGAGGTTTTAATTTTCATTATTTTGAGAGTACAATTTGATCAACTGAATAAAAGCCATATCGTTCTTGCTGATTTTATCTCTAAATCAAGCTTCGATAAAAAGATTGGATTGATTAAACGAAATAATCTATTGAAAGGAAAATTAATGGTAAAATTAGATACAATCAGAAATAGAAGGAATATTTTTATTCACGGAACAATCCTTGAAGAGAATGGCACTCTAGTGATTAAGATAATGCAGAAAAATTTACAAGAAGAATTTACGGAGAAAAATATTTCTGACTTTTTAGATTTTGTTGAAAAGGTTGGTTGGCAATTAGTTGAGGAATTCAAATCCCAGGGATTTAAATTATAATCGTAGGCCTCGAGGCTTAATAAAAAATCTCCGCCAAAGCGGAGATTTTTTAGTGTCCCAGCAAGCCCGTAAGCCGAATTCTGTTTTAGGTAATCATCTGTCTGTCCTCGATGTTGCCATCGGGATCAAGCGAGTTACTTTTAACAGGTTTCTATGATGAAACACAGATTCCTGCTTTACTCTTGCTTCCGGGTAAGAATTTTGCCGTTTCACCCTCTGCCTTGCGGCAGAGAATCGTCACTGTTCGCATCTCTAACGTTGCCGTCGGCGGGCGTTACCCGCTACCTGTGTCCCGACGATATGTCGGAACTGGAAGTTCGGACTTTCCTCCCCGCTTGCTCTTGCGAGCTACGCGGAGCGATTACCCGACTTGCTAGGATAAATATATTGTACCAACTTCAAGGCCTCTTGTCAAATTAACTAAGAATCATTTTTAATAAGGCCATTCGGACATAGAGCCCGTTTTCCGCTTGCTTAAAATAGGTTGCTCTCGGATCTTTATCCACCTCTATTGAGATTTCTTCGTTGCGGGGCAGGGGATGCATAATAATCGCGTTTTTATTCATCAAGTTGAGGATTTTTTTGTCAATAATATAAGCGTCTGAAAGCGTTCCGCGTTCTTTTTGATTTCTTGTCTGATAAATAATGTCAACTTTGGGCGCGACAAGGCGAAGGTCTTGCGTTTCAGTAAACCAAATTTCATGCCTCTTGAGATAGTTTTTTATATCATCTGGTGCTTTGGCGGATTCTTGCGATACAAAATAAATTTTGGTTCCGGAAAATTTGCCAAGCAGATAAGCAAGAGAATGGGCTGTTCTGCCCTTGGCCAAGTCGCCGACTATGGCGATCGAGAGATTGTCAATTTTTCCTAATCTTTTCCATATCGTAAAAACGTCGGTTAGGGCTTGCGTGGGGTGCTGGCCCGTGCCGTCTCCCGCATTAATTATCGGGACAGAAGAAAATCTCGCCGCCCTTTTTGCCATTCCCTCTTCATTAGCCCTTAAGACAATTACGTTTGGCCGATAGTTAGATAACACCCGCATTGTATCTTCAATGGATTCGCCCTTAACCGCGGAAGAAAATTGTCCGGCATTTTCAGTTGAAAAAACCACTTTTCCGCCCAGCCAATCCATGGCCATTTCAAAAGAAGCCCGGGTCCTGGTGGAGGGTTCATAAAAAAAAGTGATCATTTTTTTGCCGGAAAGGATATTTGCGCCGCCTTGCTCAACAATTTTTTCCATTTCTTTAACCAGAGGGAAAAGCTCCTTTTCCAACCAAATTCTATCAAACTGCTGGGCTTCAATAATATGATGTAATTTCTCCATATTTATAGTAAAAATAGCAAAAATTTTCAGATTTGTAAAATAGCTGAAAAAATACTAAAATGAATAGCAATTATGCTGAACGGAATTCTTAACTCTCAAACTAAAACTATCAAGGGGGCCACTTTTATTTTGGCGCTTTCGGCTTTAATCAGCGCTATTTTGGGTCTTTTTCGGGATAGATTGTTAGCAGGCTATTTCGGGGCGGGTCCGGAAACCGGCATTTATTTTGCCGCTTTCCGCATTCCCGATTTGATTTACCGCATTTTGATTCTGGGCGGGATTTTAGTGGCCTTTTTACCGATTTTTGCCGAATATTTTTCCGAGAGTAAAGAAAAAGCCTGGGAAATGACAAATTACGTGTTGAATGTTTTTTTATTTTTGCTTGTTGCCGGAGCTATTGTTCTTTTTATTTTTACTCCCTGGCTAATAAAATTCATCATCCCCGGGCTGGATATCGAATATAAAAATACGGCAATCAATTTAACTCGACTTTTATTTTTTAGCCCGATCCTTTTTGGCCTTTCCAACATATTCTCTGGCATTCTGCACTATTTCAACCGATTTTTAGTCTACAGCTTAGCCCCTATTTTTTATAATCTGGGCATTATTTTGGGTATCGTGCTTTTGACCCCTCAGTTTGGCATTTTTGGCGCGGCCGTTGGCGTTATTTTCGGCGCATTTTTGCATTTTCTAATCCAGATTCTTTCAGCGATAAATTGCGGCTTTAGATACAGGTATTTATTCAGCTTTAAGTATCCGGCCGTAATCAGAATTTTTAAACTGATGCTTCCCCGGGTTTTCGCGGTAGCGGCCAGTCAAATCAATATTATAATCATGACTGCTTTAGCTTCTTTAATTTCCGCGGGCTCCATTGCTATTTTTAATTTTGCCAATAATATTCAGGGCTTGCCTACGGGAATCTTGGGTCCCTCTTTGGCCACGGCGGTTTTTCCTACTTTTTCCCGGTTTTGGGTCAACGGCCGAAAAAAAGAATTTGTTGAAACCTTCTCTTTGGTTTTACGCCAGGGCTTGTTTTTGATGATACCTTTTGGCGTAATATTTTTTATTTTAAAAACTCAAATTGTCAAATTAATTCTGGGAACGGGGCGTTTTGGCGCGGCCGATGTTCAGCTCACGGCCGTTTCTTTGGGATTTTTCGCTTTTTCAATTTTTGCCCTGGGCCTTTTGCCTTATTTAAACCGGGCATTTTTCTCTTTGCAGGACACTAAAACTCCCACCCTAGCTACTTTGATTTCTGTTTTTCTTAATATCGGTTTGGCTTTGGCTTTCATTAAAATTCTTGATTCTTTTAATTTTTTCAGCAATTCAATAAGAAATTTATTTCAGCTTCAGGGGTTCCAGAATATTACCGTTGTCGGCTTGGCTTTATCCCTTTCTATCGCCGTTCTGGTTCAATTCTTTTTTCTTTTAGCCGCTCTTTACAAAAAAATAGGAGATTATCAAATAAAAGCCATTTGGCAGTCGGTTTTAAAAATTATTCTCGCCAGCTTTTTAATGGCCGTTGTCATGCGATTAGTTCTTTATCTGTTTTCTGGTATTTTTTGGCAGACAATAATGGCCTCGGCCATTGGAATTCTAACCTTTCTTGCCGCCGCCCGGCTTCTTAAATCTCCGGAAATAAAACTAATTCAGTCCTTAATTTTTAAGCGATTTAATAAGAGTAGCCAATTCAATGAAAAATACTAGAAATTTTGTCATTATCGCGCACATCGATCATGGGAAATCGACTTTAGCCGACCGATTTTTGGAATTAACGGGAACTGTGGCTAAAGATAAAATGCGGCCCCAATTTTTAGATATGATGGATTTGGAAAGAGAAAGGGGGATTACCATTAAAATGCAGCCCGTCAGGATGAATTACGCGCCCTATACTTTAAACCTCATAGATACGCCGGGACACGTGGACTTTAACTATGAGGTTTCAAGGTCTTTGGCTGCTGTTGAGGGAGCGATTTTACTGGTTGATGCAACCCAAGGGATACAAGCCCAAACCATTGCTAACTTGGAGCTGGCTAAATCACAAAATTTGGTAATTATTCCGGCCGTAAATAAAATTGATTCTCCGCAAGCCAGAACCAAAGAAACAAAAGAAGAAATGGCTAATCTGTTGAATATTTCCGAAGAAGAAATTTTTGAAATTTCCGGAAAATTAGGGACAAATGTTGATAAGCTTATTGAGGCGATAATTAAAAAAGTTCCTCCGCCAAAAGTTGAAACTGAAAAACCATTAAGGGCCCTGATTTTTGACTCTAAATACGATTCTTTTAAAGGAGTCATCGCTTTTGTCAGAGTGATTGACGGGAAAATTTTAACTGGCGACAAGATTTATTTGTTGCAAACCAGGACTCCTGGCGAAGCCAAAGAAGTGGGTTTTTTCAAGCCGAACTTAGAGCCGGTCTCGCAGTTAATCGCCGGTGAAATTGGCTATATCGCCACCGGCATTAAGGAGCCGGAAAAAGTTACGGTCGGCGACACAATTACAAGTTTGGATTTAAAGGTTCAAGGGTTAGAAATGCCCGAAGCATTGCCGGGGTACAAAGAGCCAAGGCCCATGGTTTTTGCCTCTGTCTTTCCCGAGAACCCCGATGATTTCGAAAATTTAAAAGTGGCTTTATCTAAGCTAAAGCTGTCGGACGCCGCCTTGATTTTTGAGCCGGAAACCAAAGAGCTTTTGGGCCGGGGCTTTCGTTGCGGGTTTTTGGGCACTTTGCATGCGGAAATAATTTCCGAACGGCTGAGAAGAGAATTCAATTTAAATTTAATCGTTTCCGCCCCTTCGGTAGTTTATCGCGTTATCAATAAAAATGATAAAGAAGTTTTTATTTATTCTTCCAGCGAGTGGTTGAATCCAGGCCAAATTAAAGAATCCCAGGAGCCCTGGGTGAAATTGGAAATAATAACGCCGCCTCGGTATTTGGGCCGAGTTTCCGAACTTCTGAAAAAATCAGGAGGAGAACAAATTGAAACAAAATACTTTAGCCAGGAAAAATTATTTTTAATTTGGGAGGCGCCCTTAAGGGAAATAATTTCCGGATTTTTTGATAAATTGAAAGGGGCCAGCCAAGGGTTTGCTTCAATGAATTACGAAATTCTAGGATACCGGAAGGCCAATTTAGTCAAATTGGAAATTTTAATCGCTGGCAAAAAAGAAGAAGCCCTTTCCAGGATTGTCCCGGAGGAATCGGCTTTTAGCGAGGGGAAAAGATTGGTTGAAAAATTAAAAGAAGTTATGCCCCCTCAATTATTCGCTGTCCCCCTGCAAGCGACAATCGGCGGGAAAATTATCGCCAGAGAAAATATTAAAATGAAAAGAAAAGACGTGACCGGTTATTTGTACGGGGGAGATTATACCAGAAAGCGAAAACTTCTTGAAAAACAAAAGAAAGGCAAAAAAGAATTAAAAGAAAAGGGGCAGTTGGCTGTTCCCGCGAAAGTATATTTAGAGATGTTGAAAAGTTAAAATAGAGGTGCTAAAAGAAGAATAAGCATGCTCAAAACCACCAAAGAGATTAAAAAAATCCAGGCAACCCTAAAAATTGTTTTTGATTTGAAGGCCATAAATTTATGGTAGCAAAATTAAAAAAAAACAAAAAGGAAGTTTTCCAGGCCGTCTTATTCGCCATTTTTTTGGGTTTTCTGACTTTAGGGTTTGTCGCTTTTTTTATTATTTCCGATTTTAGGATATCCCAAAAAAGGCGAGATTTGCAGGCGCAGATTGGCAATCTGCAAAAAGAAATTCAATCTGTGCAGGAAAAAAATAGCCAGCTCCAGGAGGGGATTTCTCAAACGGAAAAAGACGCTTATTGGGAGGAAAAAATCCGGGAGCAGGGATATAAAAAACCTGGAGAAGAGCAGGTGGTGGTTCTTCCCTCTCAAGGGAGCGGTAACGAACAATCAAAAGAGCAAAAAAACTTTTGGCAAAAATTATTGGATAAAATCGGATTTTAAAGCGCGAGGTTGGTATAGTGGCATTATGCGACCTTCCCAAGGTCGAGACGCGAGTTCGATTCTCGTACCTCGCTCAAACCATGCAATATCCAATCACTATTAGACGAAGCCCGCTGGCTTTAGTAAAAAATATCATCATCATTGAAATGCTGGCCGGTTTTTTATTGTTTTTTTCAACTTTTCTGGCTAATTATGAAAAAATCTATTATTTGATATTTGCCAGGCTTATTCGCCAAGACTATTTTTTAATAATAGCCGCTTCTTTTTCGCAGATTTTTATTACCCTGATTATATTTTTAAAATGGCATAATGAAAATTATGAAATCAGGGAAAAAGAGATATTAAGCAGAAAGGGGATCTTTTTTATCACCCAGAGTTCCTTGCTGATAAGCGACATCGAATCAATAATTTTTAGGCAGAGTCTTTTGGAAAAACTGGCCAACTGCGGCACGGTTGTCATTAAAAATCGGTTTTTTAAAAATATATTTTTACGCAATATAGAAAGCGCCGAGAAGGTTAGGGATGTTGTCGGGAATCTGGTTGAAAAAAATAAAATTTTAGATAAAAATGCGGAAATAATTTCCGTCCGAGATTTGATTTCAAAGGGT
>CAZWNE010000013.1:0-18914 GCA_964635155.1 uncultured Candidatus Saccharibacteria bacterium | reverse complement strand
GACTCCTCTCCCGCGTATGGGCGATTAGCTCAGCTGGTAGAGCGCATCGTTTACATCGATGAGGTCGCGGGTCCGAGCCCTGCATTGCCCACTATGGAAAAAATAAAAAATATTTTAACAGCTTCGATTATTGGACTAGCAATTGCCGCCGGAATTTTTGTTTTTATTTCCAAAAATAATCAGCCGGGAAAGTTAGACGCCTTTGCCCAGTGCCTTAGAGAAAAGGGGGCGATATTTTATGGCGCATTTTGGTGCCCCCATTGCCAGAACCAAAAGGCCATGTTCGGCAAGTCGGTAAAACTGCTTCCTTATACCGAATGTTCAACGCCAGACGGCTCAAATCAGCTGGCAATATGCAAAGATAAAAACATCGAAGGGTATCCGACTTGGGAATTCTCTGATGGAAGCCGGGAAGTTGGAGAAGTTCCCTTGGAAACGCTTTCTCAAAAGACCGGGTGCTTTTTGCCCAAATAGTAATAGCATATGTCTCCTTTAGCCAGCGCAGCCAACCAAATATTGTCCATACTCACGATAACAGCCCAAATTCTGATTGTCGGACTGTTTGCCATTATTTTATTCAAGAAAAGTAAATTACTTGATTTTATCCAAAAATACGCTATCTTATTTTCTTTTATTGTCGCTTTGATAGCCGTTTCGGGAAGCTTATTTTATTCTGAAGTAGCCGGTTTTACTCCTTGCAAATTGTGCTGGTTCCAGCGCATTTTTATGTATCCCCAGGTTATTTTGCTTGGGCTAGCGCTTTTAAAAAAAGATAGGAATATTGCCGATTATATTCTCGCCCTTTCAATCCCCGGAGCAATAATCGCTTTTTATCATTACCTTCTCCAGCTGGGGATAGTCCCCGAGCTTTCCTGCCAGGTTGTAGGTTATTCAGTTTCCTGCGCCCAGAGATTTGTCATGAATTTTGGCTATATAACTATTCCCATGATGGCCATTTCTGCCTTTATCTTGATTATCTTGCTTCAACTTATAAAAAGAGGTTATAATAAAAACACGGTCTAAATAAGCCGTGGTAGCTCAGTGGCAGAGCACAGCTCTGAAAAAGCTGGGGTCGGTAGTTCGATTCTACTCCACGGCATATAAATGATTTTTGGTTTCAAGGGAATAGGAGCGAAGCGACGTAAGGGGACGGCTTACCCGTCTTCTTAAGGGAAGCGTGAAACCAAAAATGCGGGTGTAGCACAATGGTAGTGCATCTGGTTGCCAATCAGAGTACGTGGGTTCGATTCCCATCACCCGCTCCGAGTAGCGGCGAGGAGCCGAAATGAAGCGGAGCTTCATTGAGCGCCCAAGTTTCGCCTCTTGACATCCAGCCCCAGATATGGTAAGTTAGGTTAACCCCCGATGAAGGGGGTTTTAAAATGATTTGGTATTTAAAGCAGCCTGTCTTGGGCCAAAAAATCCTTGTTATTCTAATATCAGCCGTCTTTTTCGCCGGCTTTTTGCCTTTGCTTGAAGTAAAAACTCTTCAAATTGAAGCCGAAGTATCTAGTTTAAACTCGAACGATATGCCCGAATTAGTTATTTCCCAAGGAAATAGCTTATCTTCCCTTTCCAACCCAAATAATCCCGAAAGAGTGGTCCGCAAACTGCTTGTAATAGCTACCGCCTATTCCAGTACCGTTTGGCAAACCGATGACACTCCTTTTACTACGGCGGCTGGAACCCAGGTTAGAGACGGCATTATTGCCAATAATATCTTGCCCTTTGGGACAAGAGTCAGAGTCCCCGATCTTTACGGAGATAAAATTTTCGTCGTGGAAGATAGAATGAGCTGGAAAAAGGGAAACTATCAGATTGACATCTGGTTTGCCGAATACTGGCAAGCCAAAAACTTCGGCGCCAAAACCACTCTAATCGAAATTTTAGACGGTTAGGATTGTGCTTCCCCGGAGCAAGCACAAACGCCCCTTTTCGGGGGCGTTTTTTATTAATGCCGCGGGAGGGGGTCGAACCCTCACGACCTTGCGGTCAACAGATTTTAAGTCTGTCGTGTATGCCATTCCACCACCGCGGCAATCTCCCTGACTTATAAAAATTGCGCTTTTCTTTGAAGGCCAATGGGAAAATTTGGATAATAAATAAAATTTAACAATCTCTCTGTATCGCGAGTACCATAACCAAGTTTTAGTGAGTTTCCCTGATTATAAACACCTATTTGCTTTTTTACAAGACCGATTTCTTTATTAAGGACCATCATTAATTTTCCTAAAAATTGTCTACTTCCTGAAGTAAAATTACTTCGTAATTCTCTACGAGGTTTATGGTTTTTTGTTGAAATATAATTAACATAAAAAACACTCCCATCTCCATCAAAATATCCTCGAATGAAGTCTGATAAGTATATACGTGGTACCCGAGGAAATCTCATAATTTTACTCTTACATCGTTTTCCTCCTAAATTTAAAAGCTTAAGATATATTGGCTTAGAAAATAAAATCAATTGGTCGCCCGTTTGATCTTTTCTTCGATAAATTGGATGATTCGATCGCAAGCATTTCCTTATCTGTAAAAGTAAACAATAATCTTTAGAGGTAAATATAACTCTGTATGACTTTTCATGACGCATATAACCATCGGCAAACCAGAATCCTAAAACATAAGCCATTTTTGGAGACCACCTATCAAGAAATTGTTCATTAAGCAAATATTTTCTTTTGCGCATAAAAAATCTGAGGTCGCGGTGGGATTCGAACCCACGTATAATGGTTTTGCAGACCATTCCCTTGCCACTTGGGTACGCGACCACGAATTTATTTTAATCTATTTCTTCTGTATTTTCAACCGCTCTAAAACCTCTTCTATTTTAGAGGCCTCTGAAATCAAATTTTCCGCTAAAAATCTTATTTTAGGCACAGGCCTCATTTTTAATCTCTCATTAAGCTCCTGCTGGATGAAATAAATTCTTCTATTCAAAAAAGCTAAGATATCTTCTTTTTTTGATTCCGGCCAAACGGAAATATAAACCTTGCTCTCTATTAAATTAGAATAAGTATCAACCCTAGTAATGGTTACCAAAGTATCAAGAGCAAAATCCAGCTCTTTCAAAAAGAAACGGTTTAATTCCTGCTTTATCAAAGTATTAATCCGTAAAACTCTTTGAACCATATTTTAAAGCTCTCCTTTTGTTCTTTCTTCTTTAAAAAATACCAAAACGTCCTCTTTTTCAATTTTTCCCGAACCCTCGTATAAAATGCCGCACTCCTGGCCCTTTTCCGCGCTGTCTGCTTCTTTTTTATTTTTCTGGAGATTGACCAACTTTCCCCGGCCGATTATTTCCTCATTTCTCAAAACTTCTATTTGGCTGCCCCTTTCAACCGCTCCCTCTAAAACTCGGCCGCCGATTACTTGGCGGTTTTTCTCTTCTAAAAAATTAGCTAAGACTCTCATTTTACCCAAATTTATCCTGCCAACTTCGGGCGCTACTTCCCGCTCCATCAACCTTCTAATTTCTTCCACTAATTCATAAATTATTTCAAAATTAGCTACTCTAATATTTTCCCTTTCGGCTATGCCTCGGGCCACTGGATTTATTTTTGTTTTAAACCCGAAAATCTTAGCTTTGCCCGATTTTGCCATTTTCACATCGCCATCATCAATGTCTCCCGCCTCCGATTTTAAAATCCGCAGTATAACTTTTTCTTGAGGAATTTCTTTTAAAATTCCCTCAATAGCTTCAGCTGACCCCAAACAATCTGTTTTTAAAATTAAATTTAAAACTTTCTGATCGGGGCCGGCTTCAACAAATTTAGCTTCTTTTTCTTCTGGCTTTCCGACATTGATATTATTTTTGGCGGTTTCTAAATCTGGAAACGATTTAAAATTTTCTCCGACTTTTGGCAGCCCCTCAAAACCAAAAACAATAATGGGGTCTGAAGGCAAGGCCCGCTCAATGGAATCTCCCTGAAAATTTGCTATATTTTTAATTTTTCCGAAAGCCGAAGCAGTGCCTATAATTTCTCCGATTTTAAAAATGCCCTGCGTTAATATTATGCTGGCTGTAATCCCCTTTTTATTGTCTAAGTGCGATTCTATTATTACTCCTTCAACGGGCGAGTTGAAATCGGATTTCAAATCTTCCACTTCGGCCACCAAAATAATCATATTTAATAAATCGTCTATGCCCTTTCCCGTCGGAACCGATGTTTCCACGGAAGGAACTTTTCCTCCCATTGATTCCACTAAAATATCCTCTTTGGCTAATTCCCCTTTTGTTTTTGCGATATTGGCTCCAGGCATATCGATTTTATTCAAAGCAACAATAAGAGGAATTTCCGCTTTTTTAATATGCAAAATCGCTTCTTTTGTTTGGGGTTCCACTCCCTTGGCGCTGTCTACCACCAAAACGGCAATATCGGCCGCCTTGGCTCCCCTAGAGCGCATTGCCGAAAACGCTTCATGACCCGGAGTGTCAATAAAAGTAATCTTGCGCCCGTCTTTCTCCGCCTGATAAGCGCCGATATGCTGGGTAATGCCGCCGGTTTCCTTGGCCGCTACGCGAGTTTTACGGATAGCGTCTAAAATTGATGTCTTACCCGAATCAACATGGCCCATAATCACCACCACCGGCGGTCGCAATGTCAAATTTTCGTTATTTTTATTTTTTTTGGTCATTTTTCGCTTTTTCAATCGCTTGATTTTCTTCTTCCGATAATTGATATTCGGATTTACCGTTTTTTATCGGCTTTCCGTAAATCCTGTTTTCTTGACGGCTGTAGAGAGAAGAAATAACAACTCCGGAATTATTGGCATCCAATAAGGCGATGGAAAAACTCTGGTCTCCGCCGACTTCCGAAAAAGGATTGAATCTGATAATGCCTATTTTTTGAACCCAAAACCGGCTTTCTTTTTTCAGCTCTTCTAATTCCTTGGAAATTTTTTCAAAATTTCCCTCCAAGCTCTTGAGCTCGGCTAAGATATCTTTTATGTTTTCCGGTTTTGTTTTATTTGTTTTGGAAAAAATTGACATATTCTTAACGCGGTGGGGGTGAGATTCGAACTCACGATACCCTTTCGGGTATAGCAGTTTTCGAAACTGCCCGATTCAGCCGCTCTCGCACCCCACCCCGCTAGCCGTGCTGCTTTTTTAAAACCGCTAGCAAAAATGCCCCAATAAGAAGTACCGCGTTCGTTGCGTAAAGAAATAAATCGTGTCTCAAGAATCCGTAAATTATCCAAAATACGCCGTTAAGCATCCCAACTATAATAAAAGACCAAGCCAAGTCGTGAGTCTTTTTTGTTTTGTACGACGCCCAAACTTGGGGGAAGAACAAACTAGAAGCGGTTACGGCGCCCAATAAACCAAATAATGATGCGACGTTATCCATAATTTAATTTTTAAAATATTATTTAATCTTATTACTATCTAACCGACCATTTATTCTGATAATGGAAGTCGTCTAATGTGGACCCGAGGGGAATTGAACCCCTTATTCCTCCATGCCATGGAGGCGTGTTACCGGTATACTACGGGCCCGGAAATTGGGTAGAGAATATATTCATCATTTTTCTCTACCCTTCTGGAATGTCAAGGTAACTAAGTACCTCGGATTGGATTATCTCGGTCGCTTCGAGGCGAGATTTGCCCTCTAAAACTAAAGGCCTGCCGTAAACAATAACCACCTCAAGTTTCCCCAGTAACCAGAATCTAATAAAAAAGTTCCAAGCGGAAAATTTCATTTCTTTCTTGCCGCGAATTATCGCTTCTTTATAGAAATTTTCCGTACCCTGGATGCACCAAGGAATCGTCTCTACTCCCGGCTGGATGGCAAGTATCCCGCAGAGTTCGGTAAATTTTCTCATCGGTCTTTTCTTCTCGGGACTGAAAATAAGTTCTCCGTTAGCGGCTTTGAAATCCCGCCCGGTCGCTCCCGCCATCATAAGGTTATGGCCGCCGTTAAGGATTGCGACCATTTTTTTGATATGATTGAAAGCGAGATGAGCGTTTCCCTTTCTTTCAATCGGAATAATGAAAGCAACCTCTCGAAGGACTTTCAGGAAGGGAACTCTTTTAATACTGTCTTCTGCCACCGCCACGAAGGGAAGAAATTCCGGACTCCAATGAAACAGCCTTAAAGTCAAACTTAGGAATTGGTCAAGCCAGGAGGGATGGTTGGACACATAAAGCCTGCCACCCTTATTCCAGACGAGTTTATTGTCTAGACATATTTCTTTTATCTTGCCTCGGGCGAGAGGAATCCGAAAAAGAAAAACAACGGTTAAGATAGCCAAGATGCAGGAAAATATGTATTCGATTCTTCTAAGCCAGCTCCTGAATATTTTCACTTTTATCACCTCCTTTTTCTATAAACTTTATTTAAATGTGCTATACCCCCTTTGTGTCCCTGGAGGGACTCGAACCCCCAACCTTTCCCTTAGGACGGGACTGCTCTATCCAATTGAGCTACGGGGACGCATTTAGTATTAAGAGTATAGCAATTTTTTAGCTGGTTTACAATTATTTTGGGCGATGAAGCTAAAGCTTCATCTTCACCTGCGCTTTTATTCCATAAAAGCTTGGTGTATAATTAATTTATATGTTGGAACAATCTCCCATCGTCGAAGTTGCTAAAAAAACCTGCCCGGCCGTCATTACCATCGTGATTTCCAAGGATCTGCCCAAAGTAGAGGGCTTTTATTTTATGCCTTTTGGCGACCAGGAAGTCATCCTGCCAAAGGTGAAAAAAGGTATGGAAAAAACAAAAATCGGCGGTGGTTCGGGGTTTATCGTATCCCCTGACGGCTATGTTTTAACCTGCGGCCACGTTGTCGGCGATCCGGAAGCTGATTATACCGTTATTATTGACCACGAACATAAATATCCCGCCAAGGTCTTGGCCAAGGATTCCATGATAGACGTTGCGGTTTTAAAAATAGACGGCAAAAATCTGCCCTTTTTAGAAATAGGCGATTCAGATGCAATTAAGCTTGGCGAAACCGTGGTTGCCATCGGCAATCCTTTAGGCGAATTTGAAGATACTTTATCGGCTGGCATTATCTCCGGATTATCAAGAAAAATTACGGCTTTTGGAGGCGCCAATATGAAAGCCACCAGTTTGCGGGGATTAATCCAAACGGATGCGGCCATTAATCCTGGCAATTCGGGAGGACCCTTGGTAAATTTAGAAGGAAAGGCAATCGGGATTAATTCTGCCACCATAATGGGCGCTCAGAATATCGGCTTTGCCATACCCATCAACTATGCCCAGAAGACATTGGAAGAAGTTCAGAAATACGGCAAAATAAAAAGACCTTTCTTGGGGGTCAGATACATTATTTTAAACGACCAGATTTCCAAAAGCAATAAACTGCCAGTAGATTACGGGGCTTTAATTGTCAGGGAAAGTTTTGGGGAACCGGCTGTTATGAAAGATTCGGCGGCGGAAAAAGCCGGACTTCGGGAATATGATATTATGCTTGAAGCCGACAATAAAAAAATTACCGGGGAAAATACCTTGACCGATATTCTTTCCGAATACCAAATTAGCCAGGAAATTGCTTTAAAAATCCTGCGCGACAAAAAAGAAATCAATCTCAAAGTGAAACTGGAAGAAAAAAAATGAAACTAAAAGCCCCCTTAAGGGGCTTTTTAGTTTTTGTGGGTGGGCGACCGGATTTGAACCGGCGATCTTTGCTGCCACAGAGCAACGCTTTAAGCCGCTAAGCTACGCCCACCATATGCCCCTGGGAAGAATCGAACTCCCATTTTGGCCTTAGAAGAGCCCTGCTCTGTCCATTGAGCTACAGGGGCGGGAACAGGAAGATTATATCTAAAATGCCTTAATTTTACAATCCCGGCGTTTTAATCTTGAAAATGTCAAAATATTTTTTGCTTCCGGCTTCTTTAAACTTTTTTTCTCTCTCTTGCCATATTTTTAAAATATTCTCATAAGTTTCTTCTTGAAACTGAATGGGATTTTCAAGCCGCGTTACTTCTTTTTTCTTCGTTAAAATATGATATTGGTATAGAATAAGACCCCCTAAAACCAGAGAAACCAAAAACAACAGCAAAAAAGAAAGAAAAGCGCGCTCGGCTATGGCTTTTGGCGCTTTGCGTAAAAAAATTATTATTATATTGGCTTTTATTTTTGGAAACTTCATTGTTTATTTTGCTAAAACCTGAAAAGAGATGCTGGCCGAAACCGCGTCTTTTGTTTTAGAAATGCTTAAATCCTGCGCATTAATCAAGTACTGGCTGGACTGCAGTTTTTCCAAAAATACCAAGAAATTAGGAAAAAAACCGACGATGGTCATTTGAAAGGGAAGAATCTGCCAAGGTTTTCCTTCTGCGCGACTGACAGAAGAAAGGGAAATTTTTGCCTCAACGTTGGAGTCCTTGGCTGTTTTTTCCAAAAAACGGATGAAATCGACCGGCAAATCAGCTTTGATAAAAAGCGCCTCTGTTTTTTTAACATCCGGCTCTATCTCGGCATAACGATTTTTAAATCTTTCCAGGTTTTCAGCATTAGATTCCAAAAGCAATAATCTTTGCTTCTGGTTAAAAATACCAAAAGAAATTTTTTTAATATCGTTGAATAAGGGATAAATTAAAAAATATATCAAAGAAAAAATCACTACGATTAAAACAGCTAAAATAATTCTGGTTTTTACTTTAAGATTCATCTGATTTTAAAATTTAAGGAAAAATTAATATTAACCGGCTCTAACCAATCGGTCGGCGGGAAATAAACGGCGGAGAAACTGGTTTCTTTTTCTAAATTTTCTTTTAATTCAAGCAGAATTTCCCGGCTGGGGGAAAATCCGACAAGGAATATCTGAGAAGAAGCAAGATTAAAGTTTAAATTATTGAGGTAAATACCGGACGGCAGGACATTAGAAATTTTTTCCAAAACAACGATCGAATTTCTCTGCCCCCGATAAAAAGAAGCTAATTCGGAGAAAATGGCATTAGCCGAAGCAATTTTATTTTCTATTTCCCGAAAAGCTGCGTCTTCCAGTTCTTTTTCTTTTTGTTCAAAATTAATTTTCTGAACTGTCATTTCAGCCGAAAGAAAAATTTTTATTGAAATTAAGATAAGAATAAAAGAGAGCAAAAAAAACAAGGTTATTATTCCCAAAACCAAAATTATTTTAAATTTTTCTTCTGATAAAAGAACCTGTTTTTGCTCTTGAGGTAAAAGATTCAGCATTTAATTTATTAAAAATTTTTAACGCCTCTCAACGCCAGGCCCAAGGCCGTAGTATATCTTAACGACTCTTCAAAGGACAACCGCGATTTGCTCTTTTTGCCTTCTGGCAAGATATTAATCCAGGGATTGCCTATTTCCACCGGGATTTCCAGCTGGCTAGAAAGAAATTCCGGGAATCCTTTTAAATTCGCTCCGCCGCCGCAAAGCATAATTTTTGAAACATCTTTATTCTTAGCAATCAAGTGCTCGTGGGAACTGTGGCTCTGATAATAGTCTAAATGTTTTTTGATTTGCTGGATTAAATCCGTTAAAGCGGGGATTAAAATTTCAAAAATACTTGTCTGACTATTTTGGAATTTGGCATCGTAAGCCAAGCCGTATTTTATTTTTAATTCTTCCGCTTCTAATGGAGAGATGCTCAGCGCCTTAGAAATAATTTGGGTAAAATGCTGGCCGGAAACGGGGATAGAAGAAGTAAATCTTAAAGAAGAACCGGAATAAACAATAAAGCTTGTTCGAGTAGCTCCCAAATCTATCAAAAGAACAGAGGAGGGGCTAATCTCGTTCTTTATCAAACTTCTGCTGATGGCCAAAGATTCTATCTCTAAGGCTTTGGGGTTAAGCCCCGAGAACTTCAAACAATTAAGATAGGGGTCAACCGTGCTTTTGGGCAAAGCGGCCAATAAAACATCCAAGTGATCTAAGTGATTTGATAGGGGCCGAACAATCTGATAATCAAGATAAACCCGGTCAATGGGCATGGGAATATAATTTTCTGCCTCAAAAACCACGGCTGATTTTAAATCCCCTTCTGACATTTTCGGCAAACGGATAACTTGCAAAAACGCTTTTTCCTCGGGCAAAGAAGCGACGACATATTTTGTTTTTAATTTTTCTCCGGTTATTTTTTTTATCGCTTCTTTGATAATTTGAATCAAAGATGTCTCATCTTTAATCTCGCCCCCTTTAATAATTCCCGGCTTGATTTCCTCTTCGCCAAAAGAAGCCAAATCAAAAAATTTGCCTTGCTTTTTTAGCGCAATAATTTTCAAAGAAAAGTCGGAAATATCCAGACCGAAGGCTTCGGTTTTTAAATTTAATAAGTCCATAAGCTGAGTTTTTATTTTTGATAAAAACGGAAGCTGAAGATGAGAACTTGCCCCTCATCGCCTTAATATATTTTACTCTACTTCTTTCCAGCTTGCCACTTTCCAAGAGCCGCCGGGTCCCGAAGAAAAACCGGCGCTAGCCAGTCCCTGTTCATATCTGATAATCGCACCTTGCTCTAACTGAATCTTTTTGGCGGTCAGCTCTGAAACTACAACTCCGTTGTGAAGATGGATAAGCCCGTCGTTAGTATAAAATACGGCTCCGGTAGCGCCATTATGAATATCCATAGCCGCGTTGTGATGGGTGCAATTAAAGGAAAAACCGCCATCACAATCAGAAGCAGATAAAATCAAGATATAACTCCCGGTTTGGCCGGAACCTTGAAAAATGCCGTTATTCTCAATGTGAACCCACTTGTCGGCTACCACGACACAACTGTTTAAGCCGTAAGAAGAGTCGCAACGGATCGTTGACCCGTTATCAATGTCGATATAGCCAGTCACATAAATAGTCCCGGTCACGGTTAATGTTTTGTTATTGCTGGTCATAACAAGATTGCCGTCAATTTTCTTTGGCCCATAAGACATGTCTGAATTAACCGCTAAATTGCCTGAATAGACCCCGCCAGCCGCAGCGTCTTGTTTCCACTGATTGATATTAGAATCAGAAATCGGCATATTCTGTAAGGGCGGATCAGAGCTGCCGGGATGGCCAATGCCCGGGGTTAAAGGATCAGAGCAAGTGGGATTGCTGGGATCGTTTAAAAAATTCAAGGAAGAAGAATCAACTGTCCGATAAAAAACGTCTCCGCAGACCTTGCTGTTAGTAATCGTATTGGCATGAGCGTCGCCCTTAACAATGACATTGTCTAAAAAAGTCGCTTGCCCGCCCATAAATGTCTTAAAATTAAGATCGCCGGTTAAATCAAACCAAGGGTCGTTATCCCAGTCCTGGCTGTATTTGGCCTGGCCCTGAATATATCCTTGGCCCTGATCTTTGCCCCAAACCCAATAATTGCCGCTGTCTCTGGAAGCATTTACCAACAGCCAATAAGTTTGGCCCTGGATTAAATTCGGAGGCGAAGAAAAAACAACGTCCACCCAGCCGAAAACAGTGCCAACTAAATTCTTGTCCAGGGTAGCAACGGCTAAGGTTGTTTCTGAAGGCGAACCGGCATTATCGGTTAAAATTCTGACGTTGGCGTTATTGGGATTGGCCACTTTTTTAATATATAAACTGACCTTAGTCAAAGAACTGCTAGTGGCGGGTTGAAAGCTTTGGGCTAAATCAATTACAGGATTGGTCTTGGCGAAAATTTGGTCTGCGTTGTAAACAGCATAAACCTGATCTTCTGATATGCCGGTGGCCACGAAAACAGTACCGGTGATAGTGGCGCCATTATCGCCCGAGATTGAACCGTTAGAATAGACATTGCCAGAAATCCCTCCGGCCCCCTCAATTCTGGCATTATTCTCCATAACAATACCTAAAGTCCCGGCTTGCGCGCCATAAAAAAAATCAGGATTGACAGATTGAATATTCAATTGGACTTCCACTGTTTTAGAAATATCGCTTCTTGTCCCGGTAGCCGTAATAATCCGAGTATTTGGGTTGGGCGAAGCTATAGAAACCTCTACCTGCCCCGGATCAACTATTATCGTATAATTTGAAGAAACCGGCATTGAATTTTTAATCCTCAAAATAGCGTCCTCCAGCCCGCACCCAGCTAAATACATCGACCGGCATGATTTAACTTTATTTCGAACGTCTTTTTGCTGGTCCGACGTTAAAAGAAAAATGCCGGTGGCCAAGGTTAAAGATACCGCCAAAATCAAGACGGTAAGATAAAGAGCGATAAAGCCCGATGAGGATCGGTTTTTTAGGAATAAATTTAACATTTCAATAAGACCTTAAGGAAGCCGTTGAAGTGGCGGTAAATGACGCCTGATATTCCGGTCTCGTACTGGTCGATACATAATCAGCCCTTAAATTGATTTGGATTGACGGCGCGGTAGAAGTGGTGGCTATCTGATAAAAAAATAAATTATTTATTTTAACTCTTCCCGATGTCAGGGCAACGGGATTTTGGGATTCCTTTTTCAAACAAAGCCGGGCTTCGCATATAAAAAAATCAATGTAACCGACGTCTTCTCCCAAGGGCGCGTATCTTGAGGTTTCCAAAGAAAGCTGGCCAGGATTAATATCAAATACGCTGGTCGGAGTATAAACGCTTTTTGCTTCCCGAATTTCTCTGATCATAACCAATAATGCCTGTTCAATATTATATTGAGTTTCTCTGATTGCCCGGCTCTTGGCATTGGAACTAATTTGCCACAAAAGAAAAGAAGAAACCGCCGAAACAATTATTGTCAAAACGGCGATATAAATTAAAACCTCCGTTAAGGTAAATCCTCTTTTCATCTTTACTTTTTCCAATTAGTAAAATAAGTATCAGCTGATACTTGATGGGGCCTGCCACGGTCCTGCCAAGAAACCAAAACGCTGGCTTTTTTTGTTTCCAAATCAATAACCCCGCCAAGCGCCGCTATATCGCCGTTGGCATTTCTTTGGACGGCAGAAAAAATAATTTTTCTTGTAAAATTATTATTATTTTCCTGGCCCTGGATTAATTGCCACCTGAGGGGAGAACTCGTCGCTTTGGGGTAATAGTCGGTGTTAGTGGCTAATTTTCCAAGCCCATTTATATCCCAAGATGTGCCATCTCTGAAATTTCTAACAGCTTCCATTGCTTCCTGAACCAAAGCGCCGGCTTGAACGCTTTGTCCGGATGAAAAAAAAGCATCCAAGGAAAGGGAAACCAATCTCGAAAGACTCATCAAAGCCGTAACGATAATAGCAATAACCACTAAAATTTCCACCGTTAACCCGCCTTTTTTATTGCCAGTTTGGGTCTGCAACATAAATAGAAGTTCCTTTAGTTGTTTGGCCGTTAGATTGGTATTGGATTAAATTACCGCTCGCATCTCCGCTGATTGTCATATTGACAGCTTTAGTATTGTACCTTTTGTCGCGGCGCAAGGAAAACTGCGTGTCGGGATTGTTCATCCTATGAGTTTGAATTTTTACAGCTTGCATTTCTCCCCCGACGAGAACTTCTCCCTCCCAGAAAATCTGGCCGGCGATTAAATTATCGGCGATAATAATGTCCTGGCTGACATCAGGATTTGGAGAATTAGCAAAAATTAAAGTTAATTTTTCCGTCGCAGTCAAAACAGCCCGGCTGTAATCAAAATGAACATGCCGAGAGTCCTTTATTCGGTTATCGTCGGAAGGCAAAAAAATATCTTGGCCAGACGAGCTTTCATTTTTAAAAAGATTAAGCGCTGGGACAGACAATCCGACCAATAGGGCCAAAATTCCAATCACTATTAATATCTCAATTAAAGTAAAAGACTTCATCCACCGAATTTTTATATAATAAAAATGAAGGTAAAGATGAGGCCGCGCCTCATCGCCTTACTCTATTGCTCCCAACATTGAATACATCGGCTGAATCATGGAAATCGCGAAAAAACCGATAACGGTTCCGATGATAACCATCAAAACCGGCTCAATGATTGAAGTCAAATTTTTAGTAGTTTTGGCAACCTCGTCTTCATAAAAATCGGCTAATTTTTGCAAGATATTTGACGTTTCTCCGGTTTCTTCACCAACGCTGACCATTTGGAGAAGAGTTTGAGAATAAATTTCTTGAAAATTTTGCAAGGCCTCTGACAGCTTCTGCCCTTTGCTCACTTTTTCCATGGCCTGCCTCAGGGATTGCTGATAATGAATATTCCCCAAGGTATCGGCCGTAATTTCCAAAGCTTTGGGAAGATGAATGCCGGCGGAAATTAAAGAACTCAAGGTCCTGACCGTATAAGCCGAGTTGGTATTTTTAATAATAGGAGAAATAACCGGAATTTTTAAAACCAAGCTGTCTATAATTTTTTTGGCAGCGTTAGTTTTGTTTTTTAAAGCTAATAAAACAAGAAAGGCCAAGCCAAATAAAATAATTATTGCCAAATACCATTTTTTAGTTAAAAAATCAGCCAAACCGATAATAATTCTCGTAGTCAGGGGCAATTGCACGCCCAGCTCCTTGAAGGTTTGGGATAATTGGGGGACCACCAGCACCAACATTAAAACACCAACTCCGATCATCGTCGAAACAATAACTGCGGGATAAATCAGCGCCCCCTTAATTTTTGATTTTAAATCGTTTTCTTTTTCCATTTGCAAGGCCAGCGTCTTCAAAACGTCTTCTAAGATACCGCCTTCTTCTCCCGACTTGACCATATTTCTAAAAAGCAAAGAAAAAATATCGGGATATTTTGCCATCGCTTCGGAAAAATTTTTCCCCTGCGTTATCTCCTCTTTAACGCTTAAAATCGCTTTTTTAAATTTGCTATTTTTAGTTTGAGAAGCCAAAATTTCCATGGCTCTGGGCAGAGACAAACCGGAAGAAATCATCACCTGCAGATTTCTGGTAAAAAATAATTTTTCCGGCAAAGAAGGACCGAAAAGAGAAAAAGAAAAATTGACCTTATTTTTTGGCTTTTCTTTTACCTCCGCTCGAATCAAAATTAATGCCTGCTCCCGCAGGACGGTGGCTAATTGCCTTTCATCTTTGACTTCCAATTCTCCGGTTTTATTCTCTCCGGTTGAATTTTTAGCCGTGTAAAAATACTTTGGCATCAAGTTTTTAATTTATCCTCATCGCCTATTCAACAATTACTCTTAAAACTTCTTCGATGCTCGTTATCCCTTGAGCGGCCTTGATAAACCCGTCCTCGATCATTGTGATCATCCCTTCTTTTTGGGCTTGCGACTGAATTTGGTCGGAAGTGGCGAGTTTAATAATCAATTCTTTAATCGTTTCAGTTACCGGTAGAACTTCGTAAATTCCCACTCTGCCCTGGTAACCCTCGGGGCATTCTTTCGTGGCTTTTGGCCGAAAAAAAGGAATTTGTTTTAAGGTCGTTTTGGGGTTTGCCAATTTTGCTTCCGTCAAAATCCGCAAAATTTTTGGCAAATCGCAGTATTCACCCAGATTTTTAATTTCCGAATCTGATAAAAAATACTTATCTTTTATTTCGCATAATTTCCTAACCAACCGCTGGGCAACAATGATATCTAAAGTTGAAGAAATCAAAAACGGTTCGGCCTTCATATCAATTAAGCGCGGAATTGCCCCGGCAGCTGAATTAGTATGCAAAGTTGACAACACCAAATGGCCGGTCAAGGCCGCATTAATCGCTAAAGAAACTGTCTCGGTATCCCTGATTTCGCCGACCATAATAATATCCGGATCCTGCCTGACCAAAGATCTTAGGCCGGAAGCGAAAGTCAGGCCAATCTTCGGATTGACTTGAGTTTGATTGATTCTCGGCATCCGGTATTCAATCGGGTCTTCAACCGTAGAAATATTAATGCCCGGGCTATTCAAGATTTCCATCATTGAATAAAGGGTCGTGGTTTTTCCCGAACCCGTAGGCCCGGTCACCAAAATCATGCCAACAGGTTTTCTCAAACTATGCTGAACATTTTCCAGGGCATTCCCTCTAAAACCCAGCTGCTCTAAAGTGAATGCCTGAGCGGTTTCGGATAAAAGGCGCATAACGATTTTTTCTCCGGTAAAGACCGGCAGAATGGAAACCCTGACCGAATATTTATAATCTTCTGTTTCTATTTTGAAGCGGCCGTCCTGAGGCAATCTATGCTCATCTAATTTCAAATTAGACAAAACCTTGATTCTCGCCACAATGCCATCGGCCGCAAGAAGGGGCAGGGTCATAGCGTCTCTTAAAATGCCGTCGATGCGATATCTGACTAAAACCTCTTTTTCCGTTGGCTCGATGTGGATATCCGAAGTCCGTTGCAAAATAGCGTGTTTTAAAAGCGTATCAACGATTTTGATAACCGGCAGCTCTTCGGCGATTTTTTTCAAATCTTCCCCCGCTTTTACCTCGGCTTCTTCTTTAACCGCCTTTATCCCGCCAGCTTCTTTTTTGATAATTTCTCCGAATTCCTGTTCCAAGCTTTTTTGATACTGTAAAAGAACATTTTTAATGCCTTCCGGAGTGGTCAGCCGGGGTAAAATTTTGAGATCAGCTGTTTTTTTTATGAATTCAATCATTCTTAAATCCTCGGGGTCGAGCATGGCCACTTCTAAAGTATCGCCCTTTTTTCGGAAAGCCACGATATTATGGGAGCGAGCGATGGGTTCAGGTATCATTTTTAAAGTCTCCGGCTCTACTTTTTCTTTTTCTAAATTAACGAACGGAATTCCCAAAATATAGGCCTCCAACTTTATCAATTCTTCTTTTTTGACCAATCCTTCGGAAACCAAAATATCCTCAATTCTTTGATTGGTTTTTTCCGCTTTCTTGGAGCATTCTTCAAAATCGCTCTCTTTTATCAGGCCGGAATCCAAAAGAAAGGCCCTTAATTGTTGCGATTCTACCCTCATATCAAATTTTTTATTTTTTCCACCACTTCTTCTAAAGAATAATTTGTTTTAACTAAATAAGCAGTTGCCCCCAGCTCAAGGGCCTTGTCCACTTTTTCCATTTCCTCTAAATTAGTTAAAACAACGACGGGAATTTCCTTTGTCTTGTTGCTTTCTTTGAGTTTTTTTAAAACTTCCAACCCCTGGACTTTAGGCAGTATTAAATCCAGCAAAATCAAATCAGGATTTTTTATTCCAGCCAAATTTAGGCCGATTTCCCCGTCTAAAGCCGAAATTACTTCATAGCCTTCCTGCGACAGCCTGTCTCCTATTGTTTTTTGAAGCGCCTGCTCGTCTTCTATGAACAAAATTTTCTCCATATATCAAGTTTTTAATTTATTAAAAACGCAGATAAAGATGAAGTCGCTACTTCATCGCCCATATATCTATTTTAATGGCAATGTAAACCAAAAGGTCGACCCCGAGCCCTCTTGGCTTTTAAATCCGATTTTGCCGCCGGCTTTTTCAATAATCGCCTTGGAAATATACAATCCTAAACCGGAACCTTGCGTTTGGTATTTCATTACATTTTCCGAACGGAAAAATTTCTGAAAAATATATTTTTGGTCGGCCTGGGGAATGCCGACTCCCGTGTCTTTAATTTCAAAATAAAGATAACCGTTTTTCTTTTCTGTTTTTATTCCAATTTCTCCCGAATTTTTAATATATCGCAGGGCGTTGTCTAAAAGATTACTCACCACTTGGCTGACCTGGGAATAATCGGAAATAATTTTAGGGAGATCGGCCGGCAATAATAAGTTAATTTTAACATTAGAAGCGCTGGCGAACGGGGTAAAAATTCGGACCACATTTTTGACCAAATCATTCAAAAAAAATTCAGCTTTTTTAAAAGGCAGCTTGGCCGTTTCAATCTTTGAAACAGTCAGCAAGCCAGAAACAAGATCTACCATCCGGGTCAAATTTTCTTTTAATATCTTAAAGTATTCTAATTGCTTTTCGCCAATCGGTCCAATCTTGCCCGACATCATGAATTCAATCGCCCATTTTAAATTGGCAAGCGGCGATCTTAATTGATGGGATACAATGCTGACAAATTCCGACTTCATTCTGTTCGCCTGGGCTAATTTGTCAAACGACTGGGTGATAATGAATGCTATGATAAGCAAAACAACGGTAACGGCAAAAACTATTAGAGTTACCGCTTCGGGATTGTCAACGAATTTGTTCCCGATCGACCAAACAGCCATAGAAGAACCGATATTAATCAATCCCATTATTAAAAAAAGGAACTGAGGGCATTGCCAAAGAGGAATCCCGTATTTTTTACACTGGCCGAAAATGCTGACCATTCATATATTGTACCATACCAGTAGTTTGCCCAAAAGAGAAAATTTCATTAAGATGTCATTACGGGGTGTCGACTAAAACCGAGCAAAAGAAGCATCGCAGAACGTTTTCGAACCTTGGAATTTTAGTTCGAAAATGTTAATATATTTTAATGAAAGAATGCAGGTATTGTAATAAATTTTATCCCGAATCTGAGTTTGGTATCGCCCTAACCACTAAGAAGAAAATCTACCGACGCCATAAGTGTAGGACCTGTTATTACGAAACAAAACAAAAACTTAGAGATAAATATCGTCAATGGTTAGTTGATTATAAGAAAAAATATCAATGCAGTGATTGCGGTATTACCGACTATAGGGTTTTTGAATTTCATCATCCTCACAATAAAGAAAAGGAATTCACCATAGCAAATGCTTTCTATAACCATTATGGCATTGAACGGATTAAAAGGGAGATAAAAAAGTGCGTTATTATTTGCGCGAACTGTCATAGAATATTTCATCATCAAGAAAGAAATCGCATGTTTAATCTTAAGTATTAATTACGGGGTATAGTGTAACGGTAGCACGAGTCCTTTGGGAGGATTTAGTCTCGGTTCGAGTCCGAGTACCCCGACCAATCAAGACATTGCGAGTTTTGCGGGCAGTTTGTTTGCTCGCTCGCCCCGCTTGCGGCGGGGCTTCGCTCGCATTTTTCCGTATATTTCGGCACAAAATCAAACGGCTTTTGAAAATCAAAAATCAGTTTTCTGTCCAGCAGGCGGCGGTTCGTTCCAATTTTTTCCACAAACGATTTGATTTCATCAAATTCGTTTG
>CAZWNE010000012.1:0-21236 GCA_964635155.1 uncultured Candidatus Saccharibacteria bacterium | reverse complement strand
GCTCACCTATCAACCACAAACTATCGGTAAGAATATCTTGATATTCTTTCCATTCCTCAAGATTCAAGTCATTGATTTTTGATTTAGAATTTTCGTTCATAATATTGCCTATCTAATTTTAATATATAAGAAATCAGAAAATAATAAAAGGGCACAAATTTTAAAACCTAAAACAAAAGCCCCTGTTTTATGGATTTATTGCGCTCGGCTTGGGAGAAAATCTTAACTTTGCCGTAAACGCCGTCAAACCCCGGCTCAACGGAAATTTTGCCCTCCCTAACTCTGATAATGCCTTCGGTAATTTCAGGAAGAGTGGCTGCCCTTAAATTTTCTGCCGAAGCTTTCAATAAAATATCAAATTCCGAACCAAGTTTATCTATCAAATTTTGGTATTGTTTTTCAACTTCTTTCGTCCCCACCCCCCGGCCCAAAACCTCGGCAATGATTTCCACTAAAGGCACTAAACTTTTAAAAGGAATGGCGTTTTTAGGCTTAAATCCTTCGGGTCTGTCGGCTAATTCCGCCACCCGGTTCAAAACGCCTATAGTTAAAAGCCTTCCGCAGGCGGGGCAGATATTATTGTATTTTTTTGATTCTTTAGGGGACAAAGAAATCCCGCACGCCCTGTGGCCGTCATAATGGTATTTGCCCTCTTCGGGAAAAAATTCAACAGTATAAAGTAATTTTTTAGGATCTTTTTCTTTAATGGCTTCGGTAATCGCAAAATAGCTAAGTTCCGTATTGAAAACATTTGCCTCTCTCCCTATTTTTTGTGGCGAGTGGGCGTCGGAATTGCTTATCAGGGTAATTTTATCAAGCGCTGATAACTGCCAGTTCATCAAAGGGTCACTGGAGAGTCCCGTCTCAATCGCATAGATATATTTTGAATATTCTTCAAAGCACTCTTCAATAGAATTGAATCCAGATTTTGAACCGAAAATTGAAAACCAGGGAGTCCAAGCATGAGCGGGTACGATCAAGCAATCTTTTGAAATGCCAAAAACAATTCTAGCCAATTCTTTGGCATCCAGCCCCAGAATCGGCCGGCCGTCTGATTTTAAATTGCCGATTTTATTCAGACGGGCGTTAATTCCGTCTACCGCTTCAAAAGAAGGGGCAAAAATTATGATATGGATTTTCCTGACCTTGTCGGATTTTTTATAAATGCAGCTTATCTCGGAGGTCAGGATGAAGCGGACGCCGTCTGTTTCCGTCTTCAACTTAAAAAGGCCCGGCTCGGCGGGTCTCAGTTTTTCTTTTAAAGATTTCGACCATTCGGGATGCGTGAAATCGCCCGTGCCTAAAACTTTAATTCCTTTTATTTTTGCCCACTTATCAAGGGCCTCTAAATCCATGTCATGGCTCGTCGCCCGAGAATATCTGCTATGGATATGGAAATCGGCAACGAATTCCATACTTTTTATTGTTTTTTAAAAATTTTGCCCTCTAAAAGTCCGAAACCTGCGAAAATTAAAATCGCCAAGAGAGCGGCAAAAATTGCCAGAAAATAAAACTTGGCGCCGACAGCTATCCCGATGGCCGCTGTTACCCAAAGCCCGGCGGCGGTGGTCAACCCCTGGGTTGAATTTTCGCGGTGAAAAATCACTCCCGCTCCGATAAAGCCGATTCCTACCGCCAGAATAGCCGGATTAAAATCAATAAATTGAGAAGAGACCAAAGTGAAGAGGCAGGTGCCCAAAGCCACCAAGCTGTATGTTTGGAGCCCGGCTTCTTTCTTTTTATATTCTCTTTCCAGGCCCAATAATGCGCCCAAAAATGTAGCTAAAAGCAGCTGTAAAATAATCTCTAAATTCATAAAAAATTTATATTTTATATACTTTATACCCCTCTCTGACTTTCTGGCTGACTTTCATTCCGACCGAGTCGCCTTTTTTTGCTTCGCTGACTTTTTGCCTATCGATTTCCATTGACTCTACGGCTTGGTCAAAATCCACTTCCCCTCCGACAATCCTGATGTTGTCTCCGACTTTTAATTTATCGTCTAAATCAATAACCCCTACCTCAATCTTGGAAAAATAATGGGAAATTTTGCCGATTAATTTCCCTTCTTTGGGCAGAACTTTTTCAGTTGGCATAAATTATTAAAAAAACGAGTTTAATAAAATTAAACGAAGTTTGAAGATGAAGCAAAGCTTCATCGACCGCCCCGACCTTTCTGTTTTTAGAATAGCATAAATTTCATTAAATAAAAAAGCTGTCAAGCAGAGCTAAACAGCTTTTTTATGAGGGGGATTGGCCCCGACAAAATCGATTCTTTTACTTTGGTCTAGTTTGGACTTTAACCAGCGCATGCGTTAAAACCTCCTTTATCAGAAACCATTTGTCCTTAGGGCAAAAGCCCGCACCCCCTCGCCTTAAAGTTTACTAAATCAAAATGATTTGTCAATGAGCCAACCTTTGAAAAAATTTCTTTTTTCGTTTTACCTTGATACAAAACCAGTGATAATGTAGGATATAATATCAGATCAATTAATCTGATTCTGCTCTTTCCAAAAATTGAACCAATCTGTAGCCAAAAGGAGGTGATCGCATGGAAAGTATTTGTAGTGTCTGTGAAAAACTCAAGCTCGTTCATCGTAATCGTCAAACTGGCAAGGCGATCTGTGTAAATTGTTATAATCGGATTCATCGCGAAGATCCTTTTATGCGCGATAAATGTTTCGAGTGTGGCAGAGTCAAACCGGTAGTAACGCGCAATGAAACCGGCAAGGCGATCTGTCCAAATTGTTATAGTAGGGCTCGTTACAGAGACCCTTCCACGCACGAAAAATGTTTCAAGTGTGGTAAGGTCAAACCAGTGCAGATACGCAACAAAACTGGCAAGGCTATCTGTCCGAGTTGCTATCATATGGTTCGTTACAGAGATCCTTCCACGCACGAAAAATGTTTCAAGTGTGGCAAAGTTAAACCTGTGCAGACTCGCAATAAGACCGGCGAGGCGATCTGTCAAGAGTGTCATCGACGGAGCAAGGTTGGCAATAAGGTCAAGGCCGCCAGTCTCGTCTAGGATATTATTATTGAATCCTGGACGGGACTTTTTCTTTTTGGTAATAAATAGTGGACCTGTCGGGAATTGAACCCGAACCTCGTCAATGCGAATGACGCGTAATGCCGTTTTACTACAGGCCCGTATCCTAACAATATAAAAAATTTACGATAAAAACAAGCTTGAATAAAAAACCGGCTCCACTTACTCTTTAGTGAAGCCGTTGATTATTAGGGCCATTATTGACTGGTAACTTCCGTTGGGCGATTGTGATTTTGGAGGTCGGTAAGCGTATACTCTTGCTCCACCCATAGAATGCCCTGGATAAAACCAAGCCAACGAAAAGCCTTTTCCATCCGGCCCTCACGGACAAACTCAACCATTTTGTCGAGCATGCTGTAGCAGTGTTCAAGCCCCATATATGTGTTCTCGAGCAATTCATCGTGAGGATAATCAGCTTTGTCGATGCCCATCTTCTCAAAACGTTTCCGGTATATCTCGATAACTTCCAGAACTTTATCAACTGTCATATCTTTGCCTCCTTATTCATTTGAAAATACGTGAATACTAAAACCATATTAGTTAAAATGCTAATAAAAATCAAGTCAGAATAAAATCGGCTTAATTTTAATAAAAAATACCCAAATGTCGGGGTGTCGATAGTTGAAGTCAGATCATAGTCATGTTAATATTAAAATATATGTTGTCCGTATAATCAGGCTAATTTAATCTGATAATCTGCTATCTAAAAATGAAATTAATAAAAGTAATTTGCTCGGCTTGCGGAAAAACATTTTTAAAACAAAATGGGCGGGTTAATGAGGCTAAAAAATTTAACTGGAATCAATACTGCTCCAGAATATGCGAATCTAAACATAAAAGCCGGCAAAAAACAATAGTCTGCGATAATTGTAGCAAATCATTTAAGAGATCGCTCCATGCGATATCAAAATATAATTATTGCTCTCAATCTTGTGCCGCTATAGTAAATAATAAAAAATACCCCAAAAGGCACCTTGATCCAGAATTAAAGGTTTGCATAAGGTGCGGCAAATCGTTTGAGAAAAGCACTGGCAATAAAAAATACTGCTCTATGAACTGCAGGAGGGAAGCAGAATTTTATGCGCCAGAAGAACTTTTGAATATTATAAAAAATACCTTTAAAAAATTGGGTAGGGTCCCTTCGAGACGCGAAATGCCGAAAGGAACAGACAAGGCATGTATAAGGTTTTTTAACTCCTGGAATAATTCTGTTTTAAAAGCTGGGTTTACGCCGAATAGGTCATGCGATGACAGAATGTATAAACGAGTTAATGTTAAGGCCCTAGACGGCCATTTGTGCGACTCTATTTCGGAACTTTTAATTGATAATTGGCTTTATAAAAATAAAATACCACACGAAAGAGATGCATATTATCCTGAAACGCACCACAAAGCAGACTGGGAAATACCAGCTAAGAACAAAAAGATATTTGTTGAATATTTTGGACTGGCCAATGATAGCCCCAGATATGATAGGGCCGTCAAAGAGAAAATAGGGCTTTGTAATAAACACAAAATTTCCCTAATCTCAATCTATCCCAAGGATATATATCCTAAAATATTTTTGGAAGATAATTTAAAGGGAAAATTCGAAAATTTTCTAATTGCCTAAATGTCGGGGCACTGGGATTCGAACCCAGAAAATCTCACGGTCCCGAACCGTGCATGTTACCGTTACACCATGCCCCGTTATGTCACCCAATATTTTTCCTTGGTCATTTTGTCTTCTTTCATCTCCACGCTCTCCCTATCTTTTTTTGCTTTTTTACTCAAAACCCCTAATTCTTTTTCTGATAACTTTCCTAATTTTTTAATTTCTGTTTCCAAGAATTCTTTTTTATTTTTATTAGGGTCTTCTAAAACATAACCCAATAAAATATCCAGAATCTGGCCGACTATAGGGCCCGGTTTAATCTCCAGGATTTTCATAACCCTGTCGCCATTTGTTTTAAGTAATTTGGCGGAAATAGGGTCTTTGCTGACTTTTTCAATCGTATATTTTAAATGCCTTAATTTGTATGGTTCGGCCTTAGGCACTCCTGACCCTATTCTGTCAGCCTGCCTGACTTGGAGCAACTCTTCCATATATTCCGGCCCCACGTTCCTGACTAATCTCCTGACTGAATTTTCTCCCACTTCGCCCACATTGTAGTAAAAAAGATGGTATCTGACAAGCTTGACTATTTTTTCCGCTTCTTTCTTGGGAAATTTAAGCCGGTCTAAAACCTGGCCAGTCATTCTGGCGCCGACTATTTCATGATTGTAAAAAGTGGCGTCCTGGCCCTCGCCTCTTTTCGTCCTGGGTTTTCCGATGTCGTGCAAAAGCGCGGCAAATCTGACTTCCTGGTTAAAATTCTTTTTAGCACTGAAATCCAATGACCTTAAATCGTGCTCATAGCAATCATATATATGATGCTTGTTTTGGCCGACTTTATACCCCTCTTCCAGTTCGGGAATGATATATTTTAAAAGCCCGAGCTCTCTTAACAAATCAATGCCTTCGGCCGCTCTTTCCGACATTATGATTTTAACCAATTCGTCGCGGATTCTCTCCTTGGAAATTAATTTCAACCCGTCGGCATTTTTCTTGATTGCTTCAGCTGTTTTTTCTTCAATCTGCCAATCCTTGCCCAGGGTGACGCTAAACCTCGCCGCCCTCATCATCCGCAGGGCGTCCTCGGCAAACCTTTCCTGAGGATTGCCCACGGCTCGGATAATTGTATTTTTAAGGTCTTTCCGGCCATCGTATAAATCAATTATCTCGAAACTCGGTTTCTTTTTTTCGAAACCAAGTTTCAACGCTATCGCGTTAACCGTGAAATCTCTCCGGGCTACATCATCATCCAGGGTCTTGGCAAATCTTATTTCATCGGGGTGGCGCTTGTCGGAATATTTGGCTTCCGATCTGAAAGTGGTGATTTCAATTTCTTTTAATTTCGGATTTTTGCTCTGGGTTTTTATTGTCACGGTCAAAAAATTATTCTCGTAAAAATTCTTAGGGAATATTTTTTGAATTTCTTCGGGCTTGGCCGAAGTTGTAACATCCCAGTCATCGGGTTCCACTCCTCTTAAAAAATCCCGGACGCATCCGCCGACAATATAGGCCTCAAACCCGGCTTTTTCCAGCTTTTCAATCACAGATTTTACTTCTTTTGGGATTGTCATAAATTTATTTTATGTTAAAATAAAATAATTATCCAGTCTGCCCCTGTAGCTTAACGGATAAAGTTCCAGGCTTCGAACCTGGCGATGAGGGTTCGATTCCTTCCAGGGGCATAAATATGGAAATACGAAAATTATTAATTATCATCATTTTAACGGGTTTGGCTTTGCCTTTAATGTCTTTTGCGGGCAGCTATACGGCCAATGGCAGAACGATAAACTATGAAGGACTGGTTCCCTGCGGCAAAGCCGCGGCCGGAGCCAATGAATCGCCAGAGGTAACGGCTCCTTGCCAATTTTGCCATTTTTCTGTAATGTTCGGGGGGATAATAAATTTTCTCATCTGGAAAATTACCATGCCGGCGGCGGTTTTACTAATAGTCATCGGCGGGGCGATGATGATTTTTGCCGGAGGCCAGCCGGGCTTGATTAAAAAAGGCAACGATATAATAAAATCGGTTGCCATCGGACTAATAATTATTTTTGTGGCCTATTTGGTTGTCGGTGAATTTTTAAAGTTTATCGGATTAGCCGACTGGACTTGGGCAATTTATCAAAATTGGGATTCGGGATTTTTCCAGTTTAACTGTTCAATAAGTCTTTAATGTTTCCGCGCCCATAGCTCAATTGGTAGAGCAGGACCCTCTTAAGGTCAAGGTTGCAGGTCCGAGCCCTGCTGGGCGCACAATTTAATCAACTTTCGATGTTAACTAAAAAAATTCCCAACGCTTTCTCTAAAATTTTGACTGTAATTATCATGCTGGCGATTGTTACCGGCGGAATTTTTACTTGGCATTATTTTAGAACGCAGAATTGGACCGGAATATATAAATATAGTGAATCTGCCCCCACAAACATTGGCTCAAACCAAACCTGGGCGTATGAACTTAAAATATATAAGGAAAACGGACAGCTTAAGGCACAGCTGAATATAGACGGCTTCCAAACATTAGTTAGGATTCAAGCTGTTGCCAGGGAACAAAATAAAAATTTAGATATCATTCTTGATAGTTATCGCCCAGAAAATATCTACCAGCCGTATCAAAAAGGAGATCTACTTTTTACCTTGCAAAAAATTTCAAAAGAAAAATATAAAATCGCATGGAACAAATTACAACCAAATTTATTAAATACCGCCTCATCAGAATTTGAAAGATCCGAAAAATAAACTATTCCAGAAATTTATTAGCCTAAGCAATTTTGCTTTTTTTATTTTGTTATGATAATATAGGGAAATGCTAAAACCCGAAGAAAAAATAAAAGCGACCAAGGACTATAAAATCCATGAAACGGACACCGGTTCCTCGGAAGTTCAAATCGCCCTTTTAACCGAAGAGATTAAAAGATTAGTTTCGCATTTGAAAAAGAGCCCCAAGGATTTTGCTTCCAAAAGAGGCCTTTTAAAAATGGTGGCCAAAAGAAGAAAGCTTCTGAGTTATTTGAAGAAAGATAATGTCCGAAGATACAACTCTTTTGTGAAAAAAATAGGCCTCGAAAAGTAATATTTACATGGTCATCAAACATCCCGGCCAACGCGTGGCAATTTTTATAGACGTCCAAAACCTCTACCATTCGGCCAAAAACCTATATCAAGCCCGAGTCAATTTCGGGGCTATTTTAAAACTGGGGGTATCCGACCGCAATTTAATAAGGGCTTTTGCTTACGTCGTCAGGACAAAAACGGGCGAAGAAAAGCCCTTTTTTGAGGCCCTAATTAAATTGGGCATTGAAACTAAAGTCCGGGATCTCCAAGAATTTTACGGCGGCTTAAAGAAAGCCGACTGGGACGTGGGCATTACGGTTGACGCCATTAGGATTTCGCCCAGCGTTGATACCGTGGTCTTAGTTTCGGGCGATGGCGATTTTCTGCAACTGATTGAATATTTAAGAAACCAAGGCAAGAGAGTGGAAGTCGTAGCTTTCGGCCGGTCGGCTTCCGCCAAACTCAAAGACGGGGCGGCCGACGAGTTTATCGATATTGAAGAAACCCCGGAAAAATACTTATTGAAAAAATAAGCGATGGAGACAAAAACTTACAAACTAGAATTAGCGGACAGAGAATTAAAAATAGAATTTAATGACTTAGCGGAGCAGGCCTCGGGCTCTTGTTTTGTCCAATACGGCGATACTTTGGTCTTGTCTACGGCCGTCATGTCAAAAATAGAAAAATTAGACCAGGACTTTTTTCCCTTGACTGTGGAATATGAAGAAAGATTTTACGCCGCCGGCAAAATCCGGGGCTCCCGATTTTTCAAAAGAGAATCCAAGCCGACCGACGAAGCCATTTGCAACGCCAGGCTTATCGACCGGACCATCCGACCGCTTTTCCCCCAGGAATTGGCCAAAGAAGTGCAGGTGGTTACCACCGTCTTATCCTGGGATAACCAGAATGAACCCGATGTTTTAGGAATTTTAGCCGCTTCGCTAACTCTCTCTATCTCTGACATTCCCTGGCAAGGCCCGACTTCAGCCGTCAGAGTGGGCATTGACGGAGATAATTTTATTTTAAATCCCACCTACGAACAAAGGGGCAAGGGCAAGGTGGACGTGGTTTTTACTGCCACAGAAAAAAACAATGAGCTTTTAATTAATATGATCGAAGGCGGATTCGATGAAATTAACGAGGAAACGATAGTCAAAGCCTTCCAATTTGCCAAACCGTTTTTGAAAAAATTGATTGATTTCCAAAAAGATATCATTAAAGAAATGGGCGAGGCAAAAATAACTTTTTTAACTACGTTCATTGATGCGGAATTAAAAACAAAATTGAGAAACTTTATCGGAGAACGGCTGGAAAAAGCGGTTTTTCAGAAAAATAAAGGGGAAAGAACAGGTGATTTGGATGCGCTAAAAAAAGAGCTGCTTGAATTTATAGAACAAGAGAGTCCGGACAAAGCATCATTTATGAATAAATTTGTTGATGAAGAGATTAATGTCTTAATTCATAAAAAGGCGATTGAAGAAGGGCAAAGAGCCGACGGCAGAGAGATGGACGAATTGAGGGAAATTTCCTGCCAAGCCGGATTATTGCCCAGAACCCACGGTTCGGGCCTGTTCCGCCGGGGGCAAACCCACGCTCTTTCAATTTTAACCTTGGGCAGTCCGGGCGACCAACAGCTTTTGGAAGGCATGGAAATTGTCGGGAAAAAACGTTTTATGCACCATTATAATTTTCCGCCTTATTCTTCAGGCGAAGCAAAACCGATGAGAGGCCCGGGCCGTAGGGAAATCGGCCATGGCATGCTGGCAGAAAAAGCGCTTTTACCTTTAATCCCGAACCACGAAGAATTTCCTTACACTATCAGGGTAGTGACGGAAATTTTGTCTTCTAATGGCTCCACGTCTATGGCAGCAATTTCCGCTTCTTCCTTAGCCTTAATGGATGCAGGCGTCCCCATAAAAACCGCGGCGACCGGGATTTCCTTGGGGTTAATGTCGGATGAAAAAGGAAACTATAAAATCCTGACCGATATCCAGGGCCCCGAAGACCATCACGGCGACATGGATTTTAAAATAGCCGGGACTAAAAATGGCGTGACGGCAATCCAGATGGATGTCAAAATTTCGGGCATTACGGAAAATATTTTTAAAGAAGCTCTAGAAAAAGGCAAAAAGGCCAGAGACCAAATCCTAGAAACAATCGGAAGTACCTTGAAAGCCCCTCGGCCGGAGCTCTCGCCTTTTGCTCCCCGCATTTTGACTTTGCAGATAAATCCTGAGAAAATAAGGGAAGTGATAGGCCCCGGGGGAAAAATAATCAACGAGATAATTGACGAGTGCGGAGTTCAGATAGACATTGAGGACTCGGGAAAAATTTTTATTATGGGAGAGAAAGAAGAAGCGGCTAAAAAAGCCCTGGAGTGGATAAAAAATATCACTAGAGAAGTCCAGGTCGGCGAAATCTTCCAGGGAAAAATAAAAAGAATCATGGCTTTTGGCGCCTTTGCCGAAATACTGCCCGGCCAGGAAGGACTGATCCATATTTCCCAGCTAGCCCCTTATCGCGTGGAAAAAGTTGAAGATATCGTGAAAATCGGCGACATCGTGCCGGTCAAAGTAATTGAAATCGACGAACAAGGGAGAATAAATTTATCCCTTAAAGAGGCCAAAAAAGACAATGCCGGAAATTAATCCGCCCGACAATCTGCCTACGGAGGAAAATACGCCAGAGACTATTCCTCCGGAAGGGGCGCCCGTGCAAGAATTCTTTAAAAGAGAGGAGATTAAAACAATGGAGAGAGACGTGGCTGAGCTTAGGGAAGAGGAGGCCGAAGCGGAAAAAGAGAGGATTGCCTCTTTGAAAGCTGAAATTAAAATACAAGCGCCGCCGATTCCCACCCCTCCTGCTCCCAACTATTCTGTTCCGCCCGCGCCGCCAGCTCCGATTTCTCAACCAACCCGTTCTTCTCCTTTTAAAAAAATCGTTGTCAGAGGGATAATAATTTTACTCGTTCTCTTCGCTTTAAGCTTTTCTTTTTGGCTTTGGCGAGGGAAAAAACCGGCAACTCAGCAACAGCCGGTTAAAACAGAAATGCCGGCTCCCAAGTCGGAACTTTCCCTGCTCCCTTCTTTAATTTCAACTCAAGACACCAGAATCGTCAACGTCTCAACTAACGAAGAAATCCCGGCGCAATTAGAACAGTCAATGAAAATAGAAATCACCGCGAATTCTTTAGCCAGAATAGCAATCAAAAATTCCCCAGAAAATCGCTGGGCTTCTTTGGACGACTTGGCTTCGGCTTTTAAAGTTAGCGTGCCCGCGGAAATATTAAACAAACTGGAGCCAAATTTCACCTTGGCGCTTTTCTCCCAAAAAGAAGGAGTAAGAATCGCTTTAGTCGCCCAAACCACCGATGCCCTCGATTTAACAGATTTGCTGAAAACTTGGGAGAAAAACGCTCCATTCAACCCCAAAATGTCCTCTTTCAAAACCGCCCATTATCAGGGGAAAACCTTTAAGTATCTGACTCTCGGCACAAACGACTTTGGAATTGTTTATATGGTTTTAGATAATTATTTAATCCTAACCAGCTCATATGAAAGCATGAAAAATATTGCCGACCAGCTTATTATAAATCCATGAACCAAAATTTAATCAGCGAACTAAAAGAAAAAGTGGAAAAAGAAAAAACAAGCATAGAGCAGGAACTCCAAAAATTTGCCAGCGAAGATAATAATCCAAAAGGTGACTGGGATACTAAATTCCCAAACTTAGACAGCAATGCCGCCGGAGGTTCGGCCATGGAAACTGAAGCCGACGAGGTGGAAGAATACGAAAGGCGACTGCCGATTGAGCACAGCTTAGAATTAAAACTGACGGACATCAATTCGGCTTTGGAAAAAATAGAAAAAGGAAATTACGGAATCTGCGAAAAATGCGGCAAGGAGATAGAGGAAGAGCGCTTAAAAACCATTCCCGAAGCCCGCTTCTGCCAAGCCGATAATAAATAACAAACCAGGTAGTAGAAATTTGACAAAGCCCCATAAAAATGGGGCTTTAAATTATTAAAAATAGTCAAATTTTCACTACCTGGAAAAAGGATTTCTGGCTCCGGAAACGCCGAAATGCACGTGGCAGGCGGTGGATTTTCCGGCGCCCGGAGTTCCCGGTTGTCCGCCCATTAGGGCGATAATCTGGCCTTGCGAAACCTGATCGCCTGGACTGACTAAGCTGGACTGCAGGTGGCCGTAGAACGTCACTACGCCGTTAGGATGCAAAATAGTTAAATGGTTGCCTGCGCCCTCAAAAGCCCATCTGGAAGTGGATTTAGTCAAATTAACCCTTAAAACAGTGCCGCCGGCTGCTGCATAAATCGGCCCTCCGCAAGTGCCGTGGGAAAAATCAATGGCATTATACCAATGCAGCCCCTGGGTGACCCGGCAAGGAGAAGCAACGGGACAAATAAAATAGCTTGAAGGCAGAGGGGTCCAGGTATAGGTAGGCGAAGTTGCGGTCTTTGGCATAACGCCATTTGGAATAATCAAAATATCGCCGACAAAAATATCCGCCTCGCCTGAAAGCTCATTAAACGAAATAACTTCCTCGGCTTTAGCTTTATATTTTTGGCTGATAGCCGAGATGGTATCTCCGGACTTAACGTGATAAATGACTCCTGAAACCGGCGGAATGGTTAATTTTTGGCCGAGCCTTAAAAGAGAATTCTGGCTTAAATTATTAGCCCACAAAATCGTATTTAGAGAAACGTTGAATTGGCTGGCCAAGGAAGAAAGAGTGTCTCCCTGTTCCACAATATACTCTACAATCACTTTTTGAATGTCTTGAATTTCAAAACCGTCAACCAAAGCGCCTAAAATTTGAGGAGTAACTAAAACCGGAGGAGTAGCCGCTCGAATGCTGGAGTTTTCCACTAAAAGAAAGTTGGGCGATTCCGGCTTAGCATTGCCTGTTTGGTCCAAAAAAGGCGACTTGGGAAGCGGTTCTGAAACTTGAGCTAAAAAAAACGACTCCTGTTTTGGAGCCGAAGATAAGAAAACCGAAGAAAAAATCAAAGAAACGGTCACGAACAAAATACCAGAGATTATCCCCAAGCAAACTATAGGATCCTTAAAAAATCCCCTATTTCTCCCCATAATATCCCCTATTTTTGCCCTTAAGTAGCAAGAATTGTGCCTAAGGAAATCAATAAATTGGCTTAAAATAGCTTTAATCCCGCATATTCCATGATGGTTATTGCGGGATTCCTTAATTTTTACTACGCTTTAATTATAGCTTTCCATGAACACAAGTCAACCCCTGCGCCAAATCCGGCCCTTAAAGCGCTTAGGTCAGAACTTTCTGACTAATAGGGACGCGCTAAAGACGATAATTGAAGCTGCCGAGCTTAAGCCGAACGACGTTGTCTTGGAAATCGGCCCGGGAACCGGCGTTTTGACTTTAGAACTGGCAAAATACGCCAAAAAAGTAATCGCCGTGGAAAAAGACGCCAGAATGGTAGAAATACTGAAAAAATTATTAGAGGGTCAGAATGTTAAAAATGTTGAAATAATCCAGGGAAATATTCTTAAATACAAAATACCACATACAAAATACAAAGTTGTCGCCAACCTGCCCTATTATATAACCTCGCCCGCCATCCGAAAATTTCTGGAAGCCGAGAATCCGCCCAAAGAAATGATTTTAATGGTCCAGAAGGAGGTAGGACAAAGAATTTGCGCCAAACCGCCGGATATGACTTTGCTGGCGGTTTCTGTGCAATTCTATGCTAAACCGAAAATTATTAGCTATGTTTCTAAAAAATCTTTCTGGCCTTCGCCCAAGGTAGATAGTGCAATCTTACAGATTACACCACAGATTAACACTGATAAAAAACTGATTAACGCTGATAATTTTTTTAAAGTGGTTAAGGCCGGCTTTTCCCATCCCAGAAAACAGCTAATCAACAACCTCTCCACAGGATTATCCCTGCCACGTACCCAAGTTACCGACTGGCTTCAAAAAAACAAAATCCTTCCCACGGCACGAGCCGAAACTTTAACCGTAGAAAATTGGATAAAACTGGCTGAAAGTTATAAAATGAATTAATGAAAGCGATGTCTGCTTTGAAATTTATTTTTATTGCTATTCTCCCGCTTTTTTTATTTTGGGGAATAATTTCAATTTTCGCAGTAAATGAGCCCCCACCCTCATGTATTCCCGGCCCAAGCCAAACTTCCCCCCCTTTTCGCTGCGATGACTTCAGCGTATACCAATGCAAAAACAACGCCTGCGGGAAAGACGGGGGAGCGATGCAGCAAGGAACGGAATGGTATATGTGCCAAACAACGACCGATGGCTGTTCAAGCGTCACGGAACACATCAGCGGCCCGCACGGCCCAGAACAAATTAAATCTTTTGGCATAGTCCCTAATTATCGAATATGCCCTGCAACTTATAACAGTTGGAGGACAACTCCTCCAACGCCCACCTGTTCCGGTTCTTGTTATCCTGCACCCAATCTGAAAACATTGGGAGACGCCTCGCTTTTGCCGAAAAATGTCGCTGACGGGACAAAATTTAAGCTGCCGACTAATCTTGGCGTCCAAGATAGCGTCAAAAATGAAGTTGCCAAGACCCCGAATTTCTGCGCGGTCGGTTCTTACGAATTTAATATTGTTAATCCCGACATTTCTAAAATTGCCTCAAGCACTCAACTGCAAACCCCGGGAGATATAGTTTATAAACTTCAATGCCAGCTTAAATTAGATTCCGCTTATCAGTGGAAAGCTCGAGCCTGCCTTGATACCAACGGTACTGACTGCGGAGATTGGTCGGGAAGCCAAGATTTTAATACCAGCCCGGCCCCGGAGCTGGCTTCGCCATATGACCCTGATTGGAACGGAGCAAGCAGTACGGAAAATGTCATAATTCCGACAAAGCTTGATTGGTGCGACATTCCCCAAGCTCAATCTTATTTTTTAAATTTGTATAAAGATGGAAAGCTTTTTTATCCTATTTTAATTGACAAGGAAAACAATATTCTTAAATCTGAGCTCAATTTGGGAACAGAAGTTATCACAAAATACAACAATTACGATTGGGAAATGGCCTCGTGCCTTAACGAAAACGGCACCAACTGCGGAAACTACAGCCAATACTGGAAATTTGCAACTGGAGATATAGACCTCCCTGTGCCAAAAATTCTAACCCCAACAAGCACTCAAGGCGTTCCGGTTGTTAATATGTCTGACAATCTATCTTGGGAATTTGCAGCGCAAAGTGGAGCGCTTTCTTTTCGTTATGAAATAAAAAAAGATAATGCGACCATCATCGACTCTACTACCACGGTAGATATTATTTCGGTTTCTTTCAAAGATTTATGGAATAAATTAAATTTTGACCAGATTTATTTCTGGGCGGTTCGGTCTTGCTGGGACGAAAAAGGAAAAAAATGCGAAGAGAATAGAAGCGCGTCAACTTTTAAAACTACGGGCGCCCCAGTAACAAATATACAAGTGGGGCCCTTAGACATAAGAAGAGAAGTTATTATTCCGACTTCTTTAAAATTTGACGCTATGCCAGGGGCGGGTTCTTATTATTATGAAGTTTCAACGGCAAAAGGAATAATACCTGATTCCTCTTCCCCCATTGGCTGGATTGATTATCCTGATTTAAAAACTAAAACAAGTTATTCGGTGCGGATTAAAACCTGCGCTGACGATAAGGGCGAGATTTGCGGCGAACCTGCAACTCAAAACTTTACTACTTTTACTTTGTCTAATCCTCAAAATCCGAAACCGGCAAACGGCGGCAATCTTTTAACTTATGAAAAACAGCTTTCCTGGGACAGGGCTGAAGGGGCGAGATATTACCAGTATAGAGTCGTGTTGGGGCCAGAGGGCATTGTCCCGACAAATTCTACTTTTTTAGCTACGGAAAAATTAGAGTTAGGAAATCATAACTGGTCCGTAAGGGCCTGTTTAGACAAGGACTGCCAGGAAACGGGAGAATGGTCAACTTTCACTTTTAATATAGTGGAGCCAGAATATTGCAAAGAAAAAGCGACAGGATTAGTCCCCTGCGGCAGAAATTGTAATTTTACAGAAACCCCCTGGAACGACAGAGACCCTTGCCAGTTTAAAGATATTTTTCAAATATTCAAAAATATTCTTGATTTTGTCTTATGGACATTAACGCCAATTATTTTAGTTCTATTGGCTTTGGCTTCTGGCGTTATTTACTACACCTCTATGGGGAATGAAGACACAACAACTCGAATAAAAATAATCTGGAGATCGGCCGGTATAGGACTTTTGATCATTTTTACGGCCTGGCTTGCCATAAATTGGTTGTTGGTCCTTATCGGATTTCAGGTCCAAATTTTCGGCCATTGGTGGCAACTGCCGATTTAGGACTTGACAAAATAACAAAAAAAACGGTATAATTAAGCCAGCTTAAACTCTCAACAACTAAATATAGGAAAATCATGAAAGGAGGAAAAAAGAATGGCTACAAAACAAGAGTCTATGCGTGTGCATAAATTCCCGGCTGTCTGGATTATTATTATCGGCGTCATTGTCATCGCCGTAGCGGCATTCGCTGTTTCCCGAGCGCTATCAAACAGCAACGCCACGCCGGCCGCCGTCCCTGCGCCAAACATAGCCCCGACGCAAACGACCGCCGCAACCCCAATAACCCCGACTGCGCCAACTGCTCCGCCCACAACTGCCCCTACGACTGCCCATGGACAGGTGGTCAAGGTGGATGCCTATGACTTTTTGAAAGAATTTTCTAAAGACGCTACTGCCGCCGACAAAAAATACCAGGGGAAAACTCTGGAGATGAGCGGCCCTGTTGGCTTATTAATGGATCTGCGTGCCTGGATCTCACCTGCGCCAGGTTCTGGACGGGTCATAAACTGTAATTTCAATAACAAGGCCGATATGCCCTCATCAATGGGGTCAGAAGCTACAATCAGGGGAACCTACCGCGATTATGCATATACCGGCGGTCTCCAAGTAAACCTCTATGGTTGTTACGTGGTCAAATAAATGTCTGGGCTGGGAGAACAGGAGACAAAACAGAGGTTGGTGTAAAAGCCAACCTCTTTTTAATTTCTTTTTATTTTAATGTTATAATATAAAAATGACTGGATTTGTTTGTTGACCAGGATAAAGCTTGTTATACTAAACCAATGAGTGGTTTTCTAAAAAAAATATTCTTTTCTAAAAAAAATCTAATCCCAATTTTAGGGTTAGTTTCGGCGTTAGTTTTTATGCCAACGCGTTCTGCCAATGCCTACTGGTATGATCCCATAGCATGGATATGGGATACGGTAAGCGCAATTCCATTAATAATAACAGCGGGCGCACCGATTTTTATAGTTTTTGTTTTCGCTAATATCGCCGTTATTCTGTCTTATATATTTTATACTTTCTCTTCTCTTGTTTTAACCTGGGTGACTAATGATTTCTTTGTTTCCTTGCCCGCAACTAGCGGCGGAATAGTTGATAACGGATTAAGAATAACCACTGGGCTGGTAGATCTTGGCTTTATTTTAGTTCTGGTTGTTATCGCCTTGGCCACTATTCTAAGAAGGGAAAGTTATGGTCTAAAAAAATTACTTCCTAAATTTCTTTTTATCGTCCTAATAATCAATTTCGTGCCGGTTATTACCGGCGCCATAATTGACATTGCTAATATAGCGACATCCAGCTTTCTGCCAAATATAAGAACCGCTGGAGGGGATGTTTTGACAATTTTTGGCCCAAGAACTACCCTGGGGGTAATCATAACAAAGTTTGTCGACGCTTCTTCCGGATTAAATGGATGGGATTGGGGCCCGATTTTTGAGCTCATCAAAAAATTTACCAGTATCAACGGGTTAATCAATATGATTTTGGAAGCTGTCATCGTCAGCTTCTTCGGATTTTTTGCCGGCCTTGTTATTTTACTTTATGCTCTTCTTTTTATAGTCAGGATTATTCTTTTATGGCTTTTGGTGATTTTGGCGCCCCTCGCCTGGTTTTGTTCAATATTGCCGAATACTCAAAAATTTTTCAAAATGTGGTGGAATTATTTTATTCAGTGGGCTTTTGTCGGAGCTTTCGCCGGTTTTTTCCTATGGCTAGGGAAGGACTTGTCGGCAACCGAGATCCCGCTACCAGAGCTTACCTACACAGGGGCCGGCGGTTCCTTCCAAGCTCTCGTTTTGCCGATAATTGGCATCTTCAATGGAATTTTTGTTTCAGCGACATCAATTGTCTTCCTATTAATCGGTTTCGTTTTGAGCTTAAAATTATCCGGCGGCGGTACGGAAATGGTTCTTAATTGGGGAAATAAGGGATTAAAGGCAACGGGAAAATGGGCAAGAGGCAAGGCCTGGGAACAAACTGGCCAGAAATGGCTAGCGTCTCAATCTCAAAGAGCTACCCTAGAACAAAAAGGATTATTGCATAAAATGGCTGGGGCTGAATGGAAAGACGCTAAGGGCTGGAAGAAAGTAGCAGCGGCTCCTTTTGCCGCTGTCGGAGGGTACCACGCCGTCAGGGCGCTAGGAAGCAAAGGTTTGGCTGCTGGATCTGGAACAATGGATGATAGAATAAATAAAGCAAAAGATAATTTCAAGAAAGAATACGGCGATAATACCGATCTATTGGCGAGATCGTTTAGCAAAGATTGGGGCTATGTGGATAGAATTGCCGCCGGAAAAAGATTAATTGAAGAAGGCGATTTTAACAAATTAACTCCCGAACAAAGAAAATTAATTTTAGATAATGCTCTTTCGTTTTCACCAACTAATATCAAAGATATCCTACGAGCCGATCCGCCCCTTCTTGATACTAATAAAAAAGCACGAGATTTTATTTTAGGAAACGATAAAACAGGGACAGAGGATGAGCGCAAAGAAAAAGCGTTTATGGTAATGATGGAAAAAATAATCAGACCGAAAGATATAGAAAATTATAGCGGTTCATTTTTCTTCGATCCTACAAATGATCCGAATGATTTAATTGGCAAAAAGAGGAGAGAATATGCCATTTTGCATTGGGGGCCAGAATATTGGAATAAAATTGCCACTAACACAAAAATTAGTGATGACGTCCATAATCAACTCAACGAAACGGCTAAAAGTATAGGAGTAGAAAAGATTGCCAAAGCAAATGCAGCCTATCTCCGATTTAGGGCAAGTAATTATGTCGGCCTAACAAAATACGGCGCAATGGAGGGGGCAAAAACAACCAATGAAATAAGCTCGCTTGAGTTGGGCAAACCATCATATCCATCAACGCCGCTAGAAATTGAAGAAAAAATGACCAGTGATTTACGGAATTTAATAAAAAGACACAATGCCTTAAGCGAACTCTCATTTAGGACAAAACTAGAAGACGGAGAATTGGACATAGTGGAAGGCGCCATAGCAGATACCGCCGAAAAATTAGGAATTGAAATTCCGCCTAATTTTCAGCAAAGATTAAGGGAGCTGGATGAAAAACTATCTCGAGGAGAGGGGCTAACGCCAAACGAACTGGCCTTGAAAACGATCTTGGGAGAGTTAAGAAGGCCGAGAAGAAACAATCGGCAAAGAAGAAACCGTTAATTAAATCGACATACCAATATGCCAAAAGAATATACAAAGGAACAACTTTGGAAGCTTTTCGAAAAACTTCCTGAAGAATTAAAGGAAGCGATTTCATCTAATGAAACTGCTGATTTTATTTGGGATATTTGTAAAAAAAACGAGATAGATGAAATTACTAAAATAACTCAATCAGTCGGCAACGTTTTACTCGGAATTTTACCCATAGATGAATTCCAGGGTTTATTAGAAGAAGATCTAAAACTTAAAAAAGATATATCAAAAAAAGTCAGCCAAGAAATCAACCGGTTTATATTTTATCCCGTCAGAACTGAACTGGAAAAATTATACCAAACGGGCGGTGTTATTTCAGCAAAATCGACAGAAGCTGCTATACCCAAAACAGCGCCCGTTGAGCAAATAAAACCTGAGTTGCCAAAAAGCAGTGATGTCTATAGAGAGCCTGTTGAATAATTTTGCTGAAATGTTGGATTGTTAGAAGGTCAGATGGTTAAAAAATATGTTTAGCTATAATTTTGAAAAACTGGATGTTTGGAAAATTTCCCTGCAAGTAATCCGAGAAGTAAAGAAGATTATTAAAAAATTCCCCTTGGAAGAAAAGTATGTTTTATCAGATCAAATAAGAAGAGCGGCACTTTCAATAGCTCTAAATATCGCTGAGGGCTGGGGCAGAAAAACAAAAAAAGATTTTAGTCGCTTTATTTCAAATGCAATCGGCTCCTGTCTTGAAGTGATTGCGAGCCTAAAAGTAGCCATAGATTCGGATTATTTAAAAGAAGATGAAATTAAAAACTTAGATGAATCTTTAAAAGAACTTTATTTTAAATTATTAAAGTTTAATACTTATTTAAACAAATAATCATTCCAACCGTCTAACATTCTAACCCTCTAACATAAAACATGCGCTTTACCATTCCCCAATTCATAGAGCACGAGGCGAAAATTGCCGGGCCGCTGACCTTTAAACAGTTTGTGTATGTCGGCGGAGCCGGGGCGACTATTTTTGTTTTATATTTTTCCATGGCTAAAACAAATTTCGCGCTTTTTTTGTTTTTAGCGGTGATTATAGCGGCTATTGCCCTGGCCATGGCTTTTGTAAAAATTGGCGGCAGAACCTTGCTGGTTATATTAGCCAACCTTTTTAGATTTTTAATCAGGCCCAAAAAATACATATGGCAGAAGAAATCAACGAATAACGAATTTATTGCGAATAAACGAATGGATCAATAACTATGGCAAACGTAGCTACTCAAAGTTTTTTAGAAATAGACCAGATTAAAGAAGGGGTTTTGGTTATGAAAAACAAGTCCTTGAGGGGCGTGATTATGGCTTCTTCTTTAAACTTTGCCTTAAAGTCGGAGGACGAGCAAAACGCCATCATTTACCAATTCCAGAGCTTTTTAAATTCCTTGGATTTTTCCATTGAAATCGTTGTCCAATCGCGGCGCTTGAACATTACCGGCTATCTGGAAAAACTGAAGGATTTAGAAGCAAAACAGACCGTAGAATTGTTAAAAATCCAAACCGGAGAATACCGGAAATTCATCGAAGAATTGATAGCTGGCGGTTCTATTATGGCAAAAAACTTTTTTGTGGTCGTGCCATTTACCGCAATTGAAATCCCTGGATTCCGCCACAGCCAAGACAGCGAAGAGCAGTTTCAAAGAGCCAAGTCCCAGCTCTGGCAGCGCCTAGAATTTATTACTATGGGCTTAAGAAGGTACGGACTCCAATGTTCTACTTTGGGCACGGAAGAGTTGATTAATTTTTTCTGGGCGGTTTATCATCCCTCGGAAGCTGAAGTCGGGTATTACCCGGAAATCCCGCCCGAGCTAATTAAATAACCATGAAGATAAATTTACCATTTTTAAAAAAACAAAAAAAAGAACCAGAGAAAATATTTGCGGCGCCGGCTATTGACGTTAAAGACCTTATCGCCCCCTCTTCGATAATTATAGCTCCAGACCACATAAAATTGGGGGAACGTT
>CAZWNE010000011.1:0-21594 GCA_964635155.1 uncultured Candidatus Saccharibacteria bacterium | reverse complement strand
CGCCAATAAAAAATGAGCTCTAAGTTTTAGAGCTCATTGCCAGCGCTTTCTCAATAGCGCTTTCCATATCGCTTGGCGGAGCTGGCTTTTGGACAAACACGTCTCCGTATCCCCCGTTGGCTTGGCCCGTATGAGCGATAATACGCACACCGGGCGCGAATTCCCGCAATAAAGCGGAAACCGCTTCTCCGTCCCCTGTTCCTGGCGCGCCAGACCTTAGATTACCATCAATAACGGCAATCTGGACTCCTTTCTCCTGGGCCAATCTGGCCTCATTTAGAGCCGAGGACAAGTCAGCAGCAACTCCTGTAACTTCATGTCCCCACATTTCCAGGATTGTCCTTAGAAGCTCCCGTATTCCCTCGTCATCATCCACAATGAGAATCTTTGCCATCCGTACCTCCATTTATTAAATTATTTTTACTAATACTATTTAGATAATAGCACGCACTGCTAAAATTGTCAATAAAAAGGGGCCAACGCGAACGCTGGACCCCTTCGATGAACAGGACGAGAACTTGTCAGGCGAGCAAGGTTTTCGCTCGTTCCCGGATCGTGGACTCGATCTTCCCCTTGAGGAATGAGGCCGCGAAAGGGATGTCGCTGGAGAGGTTGCCGGAGAGTTCCTCCTCGGACTGGTTCACGGTCAGGGTCCCGGATATGAGACTATTATTTTTTAATCGGTCACTATTAAAAAAGAAAAGTCCCGCTTAAGACTTAACGATGAAATCCTAGGCGGGACGGGGGCCATGTTGGCACGCCATTGACGTTTGTAGCACTTGTAGCAGAGTCCGAGTGCTTGGATAACTTTCGTCTCTTTACACTCGGCGCACTTGCCGACTTTACTTCGTTGATAACACCTAGAGCAGATGGCTTCGCCGGTCTCGTTGCGAACCCGCACGGATTTAACCCTGCCACACTTGAAACATTTTTCGTGTATGGAAGGATCTCTGTAATAAGCCGCCTGATAGCAGTTCGGACAGATGGCCTTGCCAACCTTGTTGTGAGCCCGCACCGGTTTGACCTTGCCACACTCAAAACATTTCTTGCGCCCGGAACGGTCTCCGTAATGAACCCACCGATAGCAGCTAAAACAGATGGCTTTGCCGATCTTACGATTTTTATTAACAGTCCCGCGCTGCCCGCAGATAGCACAAATACCTTTCATGGCTATGCCTCCTTTTAGTTGTTAGATTTGGGAAAGAGCAAATTCAAATCATCTGATATGACTACCTATTAGTGCCCCCAGGAGGACTTGAACCTCCAACCTCTTCCTTAAAAGGGAATTGCTCTGCCATTGAGCTATGGGGGCGAATTTATATGCCTTCCTTTTTTAACTGCTCCAATAATTCTTTCTGTTTTTTTGTTAATTTCTTCGGGGTTTTAATAATTAGTTCCACGTATAAATTTCCCCGGCCCATACCCGAAAAATGAGGAATGCCTTTGCCGGAAATCCTAAGAACTTTCCCCGACTCCATGCCCTCGGGAATCTTTAATAAAATTTTTGAACCTTCCAAAGTGGAAAGCTCAATTTCATCTCCCAGGCTCGCCTGGGAAAAAGAAACGGGAAATAAAGTATATAAATCGTCCCCCCTTCTTTCAAAGACCGGATTGGGTTTGACAAAAATTCTGACATATAAATCTCCCGCTTTCCCGCCCTTTCGGCCGGCCTCTCCTTTCCCTTCTACTTTGATCACTTGATTAGTATCCACGCCTGCGGGAACGAAAAATTTTATCTCTTCCAAATTTTTAACTCTCCCCTCTCCCTTGCAGACATTGCAGGGTTTTTCCGGCCGGTAGCCCTCGCCCTGGCATTCGGGGCAAACACTTGATCGGGTGAAAGACCCGAAAACCGTTTTGACGATTTGCTGAACCTGACCCGTTCCGCGGCAGGAAAAACATTCCTTTATCTTAGTACCGGGCTCTCCTCCTTTACCCTGGCACCTCGGGCATTGCGCCATTTCCTCTATATTAATCGTCCTTTCCCGACCTCTTAAAGTATCCTCTAAAGAAATCTCAAAGTCAACCTCAATGTCCTTGCCTCTTTTGATGTCTTTTTTCCTGGTTCCTCGGCTAAATCCGAACAGCTCCTCCATCACATCTCCTAGGTCGCCAAAATCCATATCAATATCAACATCTGGCTGGCCACCCCAAGCCCACTGAAAACCAGACCCTCCTTGCCCAGGAGCACCCGAGGGCATTCCGCCTTCAAACACTTGGCCAAATTTGTCATACTGGTCTCTTTTTTCTTTATCCGAAAGAACCTGGTAGGCCTCGTTGACCTCTTTGAATTTCTTTTCATCGCCCCCGCCTTTATCAGGATGATATTGATGGGCCATTTTATAATAGGCCTTTTTTATTTCCTCTGCCGAAGCGCCCTTTTTTACGCCCAGAGTTTGATAGTAGTCCTTTGGCATAATTATTTACCGAGATGAATTTTTAATTCATCGAAGGTCGAAATGAATCAAAGATTCATTGAGCTTCTTTATACTCTCCCTCTTCCGGTTTTTTTTCTTCGCCTTCTGGCGGTTTTTGCTGTCCGTCCTGAGCGGACTTATACAGTTCAGCTCCGACTTTCTGAATTATTTGAGAAAGTTCGGCTGTTTTGTTTTTTATGTCCTCCAGATTATCACTTTCTTTGATTTTCTTTAAAGCTTCGGTTTTTTCTTCAATTTCTTTTTTAGAATCGGCCGGAATTTTATCTCCAGATTCCCTCAAAGTTTTTTCTGAAAGATAAACCATATTTTCCGCCTGATTTTTAATTTCTATCGCTTCTCTTTTTTGCTCGTCTTCTTTGGCGTGCAGTTCGGCTTCCTTTTTCATTTTCTCCACTTCGTCTTTTGAAAGTCCGACTGACCCTTCAAGTTTGACCGATTGCGATTTGCCGGTGGCTTTATCTTTGGCCGTCACAGTCAAAAGCCCATTGGCATCTATATCAAAAGAGACTTCAATCTGGGGAACGCCTCGGGGCGCTGGCGGCAAGCCGTCTAAAACAAATTTTCCCAGAGAACGGTTGTCCTGCACCATGGGCCGCTCTCCCTGTAAAACATTTATCTCTACTGCCGGTTGGCTGTCGGCGGCCGTGGAAAAAATCTGGGTTTTGGCCGTGGGCACGGTCGTATTCTTGGCAATCATAACGGTATTCACTCCGCCCAAAGTTTCAATACCCAAAGATAAGGGCAGAACGTCCAGAAGTAAAACGCTTTTTATTTCTCCCTCAGGGGCCCGGCCTTCTTCTTTGGCCCTTAAAATTTCCGCCTGAATAGCGGCTCCCATAGCTACCACTTCCTCGGGGTTTATGGAAGTGTTTGGTTCTTTATTGAAAAAGTTTTTAACTGCTTCCCTTATTGACGGCGTCATAGTTACTCCGCCGACTAAGACAATTTCATTAACATCTCCTTTTGCCAATTTTGCTTCTTCTAAAGTTTTTTTAACCCTTTCCACGGACTTTTCGACTAAATCGCGGGTTAAATTCTCAAACTGGGCCCGGCTTATTTTGTAAAGCAAGTGCTTTGGGCCCGCCGCATCGGCCGAAATAAAAGGCAAATTAATTTCTGTCTCCAGCGAGGAAGATAATTCTATTTTGGCTTTCTCGGCCGCTTCTTTTATCCTTTGCAAGGCCAAGGGGTCTTTTAGCAAATCTATCCCCTGCTCTTTTTTAAATTGTTCGGCAACCCAATTGATAATTATCTGGTCGAAATCTTCTCCGCCCAAATGCGGCTCTCCGCCGGTTGCCAAAACCTCCACAGTATCCGGAGAAACTTCGAGAACCGTAACGTCAAAAGTGCCGCCGCCGAAATCATAGACAACTACCTTTTCCGGATTCTTCCGGCCCAAGCCGTAGGTCAAAGCCGCCGCTGTGGGCTCAGTAGTAGCTCTTAAAACAGTGGATCCGGCGAGTGCACCGGCGTCTTTGGTGGCTTTTCTTTGAGAATCGTCAAAGTTAGCCGGGCAAGTAATAACCGCATTATTAATTTCTTCTCCTAATTTTTCTTTGGCGTCCGCCTTTATTTTCTGGAGAATCATTGAGGCTATCTCAATGGGAGTAAACCATTTTTCGCCCATTTTGATTTCCACTCCCCCGTCGCTTTTTTCCCTTGTTTCATAAGAAAGACGTTTTAATTCTTTTTGCACTTCGGGATCCTGAAACCTGCGGCCGATAAAGCGTTTGGCCGCAAAAATCGTATTTTTGGGATTGGTCACCGCCTGCCTTTTGGCAATATCGCCGACTAATCTTTCTCCGCTTTTTGACAAGGCGACAAAAGACGGAATTAAAACCGAACCCTCCCTGGATTCCACGCACTTTGGTTCGCCATTAATAATGGTAGCCATTTTTGAAATTGACGTTCCGAGGTCTATGCCTAATACTTTTGCCATAATTTTACTTTGTTATAATTTTTATTTAACCGAGTTCCGCTTTGCGGAACGAAGGTTGAAGGAAGATGAAGTTAATCTTCATCGCCCGCCTGTTTCACTTTAGCTGGACGCAATAAACGACCGTTAATTTTATAACCCTTTCTTTCTTCTTCCTCTTTTTCCACCGCTTCCATAAAATTCGCGTCAAACTTCTCCCCAGCTGTTTTTATCTCTTCCACACCTTGTAATTTCAGAAATTCCTCAAGCTGGTTTTTAATCATTAACAAACCTTTCACGTTCTCGTCATTTTTAAGATTATCGGGTAGTTTTTTTTCAGCCACATCAAGATTATCCAGAATCGGCAGAAGATTTAAAACTATTTCTTCTCCGCTATATTTTAAAAGCTCGCCTATTCTTTCCATTTCCTCTTTTTTATAGTTCAGGAAATCCGCCCTTTCCCTTTGCCAGCCAGCCAAGTACTCGTCTTTCTGCTTTTTACCCTCTGCCAGTTCATTTAATTTTTCCGGCTTTTGGGGCTCCTCTTTTTTTAAATCTTCTCCCATAGTTTTTGAAATAATTCAATGTTTTTATCATAACTCATCCTCTTTGGGCCTAAAATGGCGAAAAACCCGCCCTTAAACCCTGAAGTAATTATACTAAAATCTTTGGATTTGGAAACAGGATTCTCTTTGCCAATATATACTTTGGTTTCCATTGAAAATACTTCTTCAATATTATTTTCGAAATCTTCAAGCATCTTGGCAAAACTGGCCGCCAGCCCCGGTTCGGAAAATTCCGGTTCGGCAAAAATATCGTGCCAGCCTTCTTTCCAAATTATTTTCTGCCCGGCTGAATAACCCAAAGCGAGCTCGGAAGACCCTTCGGCCAAAAATCTGGTTGCCTCCTTAAGAAATTCGAAAGAATCTTCCGGCTGTTCTTCAACCTCCGCAGGCTTTTTTTCTTTTAGTAATTCATTAACGAAAAATCGATAACCCTTATCCGTCGGCACTCTCCCGGCCGCAGTATGGGGCTGGGATAAAAATCCCTTATCAGTCAGTTTTTGCATTTCAATCCGCAAGGTTGCGGGCGACAAACCAAAATTATGCTTCTGTTCTAAAAACTCCGAACTTATGGGCCTGGCAAGCCGGATGTAGTCCCTGATTAAATTATTCAAAATATCGCTTTGCCTTTCTGAAATCTTCATGGTGATATTATAGCAAAGCCAAATCAGCAGTCAAGCCCTCGGATTGCTAACCAGGCGATGAAGTTTGCCCCTTCGGGTTTGTCTTCATCTTCACCTTCGTCCCGCTTCGCGGGACTCGGTAATAAAAAAGGCGGGAGAGGAGTAAGTGTTGATTAACACTTCCTTTCCCGCCCTCGAGGCATATATTAGATCCTGAATGTCTTAGCTGCATCAGCTATGGCTTGCAACTCATTCCTTACGCCAGGAATCAGTCTTTCTTCTAAACACTTTACTCTCGCTTCCCGCTCTCTTCTTTTTTGAGGCGTCATAGAATTTCCAGCGAGCTTCTCTTTAAGCCTCGCTAATTCTTCTCCGTAGAGAATAAACAGTTTCAATGGATCTCTCAAAGGTGTCTTTTCTCCTCCGATGGTCCCTACAAATGATCCGTCCATTTTGTCTTGCTTCCTCCTTTTCGTTCCTATATTTTTTTATTTCCTTTATTCAGTTGATAATGTACTAAAAAACCTGGTTCAGCTTTCGCCGGCCAGGTTGCGTTGCTTTGTTTTTCTTTTTATTTTTTATGCAGTCAACCTAACCTGGCGTCCTTTGATAAAGGTAACGCCCAAAATGATGACTTTGGCGGTTAGGTTTCGATTGGTCATTTTCCTAATTTATCAAATTAAATTTACTTGTCAAGGGCTCTAACTGTTGATAAAATAATTTAATGTCTCATCGCCTCACCAATATTATTGCCGCTGGACTTTTAATTTTTGTTTTTTTAATAACTGTTTTCAGCATGAAAGACGATTCTTTGACTATGGATGAACTTGCCCACTTGCCGGCCGGATACAGCTATCTCACTCAAAAAGATATGCGGCTCAACCCCGAACATCCGCCCTTGATCAAGGATTTAGCCGCCATTCCCCTGCTCTTCATTCCGAATATAAATTTTCCTTCGGAAATTAAAGCGTGGGAGGACGATGTTAACAGCCAGTGGGATTTTGGCAATGCTTTTATTTTTCATTCGGGCAATCCTGCGGAAAAAATGATTTTCTGGGGCCGGATTCCGATGATTTTGATTCTAATCCTGCTCGGATTTTATATTTTTAAAATAGCTAAAGAGTTTTTCGGCAATAAGGTCGGCTTGCTGGCTTTATTTTTGTTTTCCTTTTCTCCCACCTTTCTGGCCCACGGCAGATTAGTGACTACGGATGTGGGAGCGGCAACCGGCGCCCTAATCGCTACTTATTATTTTATCAAAGCCCTTAGTTCGGCAGGCTCGCCGCAAGCTAAAAAAAGCGTAATTAAAGCGGGCGTTGTTTTTGGCCTGGCTGAATTAACAAAATTTTCTTTAATTCTTTTAATTCCCTTATATATATTCTTGGCCCTTATCTGGTGGCTTACGAAATCAAGGAAAATCATTCCAACATTAAAAACATTAATTCTGGTTTTCATTATCGGCTATCTCGCTCTTTGGCCGGTTTACCAATACCATACTTGGAATTATCCTGCCGAGAAGCAAGCCCAAGATACCAAATTCTTGCTTTCTTCTTTTAACAACAGACCTTTGGCAGATTCTATTATTTGGATGGCGGATAAACCCATTCTGCGGCCTTATAGCCAGTATCTTTTGGGATTATCTATAGTTCTGCAAAGAGCTGTCGGCGGAAATACCACTTATTTTATGGGCCAGGTTTCAAGATTGGGCTGGAAAACCTATTTCCCGATTGTTTATTTTATGAAAGAAACCTTAGTCTTCCATATTTTAACCCTTATCGCCATTTTATACGCTATTTGGCTTAGAAAAAAACCTTCTTTTCTAGTTTTTTCCCTGCTTTCTTTTATCACAATATACTGGCTCTTCAGCTTGAAAAGCAATCTTAATATCGGTGTTCGCCACCTGCTCCCCGTTTTTCCATTTACTTTTGTTTTAGTCAGCGCGGGAATTATTAAACTATTAAAAGAACCTTATTTAAAAATTAGATATGTCATTTTGAGCGGCTTAATTGTCTGGCAAATTATATCCGTTATATCCGTATATCCGTCGTTTCTCGCTTACTTTAATGAGGCGGCCGGCGGACCAAATAACGGCTATCTTTACACCGTTGACTCTAATTTAGACTGGGGCCAAGATTTGAAACGACTCAATCAATGGTTAGAAAAAAACAATATAAATAAAATCTATTTGGATTATTTCGGCGGCAGCGACGCTAAATATTATCTTAAAGATAAATATAGCCAATGGCAGGGCGGCCGGGATAAAAAAGAACTGCCTCAAGGCAGTTATCTGGCGGTTTCCGCCACTTTTTTGCAAGGCGGCCGGGGAAAACCGGCTCCCGGATTTAATTCTCCAACTGGTTTTTATAATTGGCTGAACGATTACAAGCCTGTTGCCAAAATCGGCTATTCTATTTTCGTTTATCGCGTAGATTAAAATTTATTTATAAGAGGCCAGATTACCGAATCTTAGTTCTATGTATTGCAAGTTCTTTCGCTTTTCTTGCGAGATTTCCTGCTCTAAAACAGCTTTTAACTTCGTCATCTGCCAGTTTAAATCTTTCGTCGGGTCAAAATAAATCTCCCAGCCCTCGCTGGTTTTTATATTTAATCTTTCTCCAGAAACTACCTCAACCTCTTTTATGGTAATTTGAAAATTATCTTTTAGTTTTACTTCAACGGTTAAAATTGAAGATATAAGATTGCCCTCTAAAACCATTTCCCCTAATCTTAAATCAGGGCGGGATCCGTCCCCGTCTGCTTTTTGGATTTTTATTAAATCGCCCGTTAAAGCGGCGTTTTCAAAAATTACGCCTTCTTTGTCAATGGAAAAAAGATTGTCGCCTTGACTAAAAATTGCCACGGATTTTCTTTCTTCAATCGCGCCCGTTATTTTACTCGGGAACCTTCTTTTTAAAATTATCTTGGCTATCTTGGGAAATTTTTCCAAGATTTCTTTTTTTGCCAATTCCAAATTAACTAAAAAAATATTTTTCCCATAAATTGATCTTTGGATTTCTTCATAAAAGACGGGACTGCCGGAAATATTGATTTCTTTTATTTTAAATATGGGAGATAGAAGGAAAAAATAAAAAGAAACGCCCGCAAAAAACAAACCCAAAATAATCCGCCAGAATAACCGGCTTTTGAAAATGGATTTTTTTCTTTTAACTCTGTATGGTTTTCGATAGCGTACCATCTAAAGTCCCCTTCTTACTTTACGAATTTTTTCAAATACATAAGTCAGCCAGTATTTCTTGGACAAGCGATAATCCTGAGTTTTAACATATTCAAAAGCCTGGCCGCCAAAGCCCATTTTAAATAAAGTCGGCCCCGCCCAAGGATGCTTCGGTTCACTTTCCGGATTAACATACCCCCAAAAGTCATAAATCTTGCATCCTCTTCTTTTGGCTTCTTTTATCGCCTCCCATTGTAAAAGATATGGAATGGAGAGCTTGGCGTATTTTAAAAGAGAGGCCGCCTGATGGTAAAAACCAATGCCCTGCCAGAAAATCACCATAGCCGCCGCCGCCAATTCTCCATTGTATTTCCCGAATAACCAGAGGGCCTGATCGTCGCGGGAAAAAATATCAAATTCGTTTTTTATATATTCCAAAGAAAACGGAACGAATTTTTGTCTTTCAGCTACTTGTTTATTTAAATTTTGGTAAATTTCCGCGTCCGATAGTTTTTGGCTTTTTTCTATTTTTATATCTGTATTTTCCATCGCCTGCCGGATTAAATAACGGGTAGTTTTCCGCATATTCTTTAAAAGTTCTTCTTCCGATAAAGTTATATCCAGCTTCCAGGTTGCCTCATAGGCATTAGCGTGCATGGGAGATTCTTTAAATCCCAAATCCTGAAAAATCTTGATATTCTCGTTATTTCTTGTCCAGAGCGGCGCTATTCTGATAAAATCGCATTTTTCTTCCTTAGCTATCTCTTTTAATCTATTTAGCAATGCCTCTGAAATTCCGACGCTGTGCTGAACCAACAAAAAAGTCCCTCGTTTTGCAATTATCTTTACCGCCAGAAGCACGGAGGACAGACCTCCGTTATTATATGCCCCCAATCGCCAGATTTTATTTCCCATTCTCTCCTGAAACTCTCCCCAATCCCAAGATTGCAGAAAAGTTTTTTCCTCACATTGCAAAAGAAAATCCTCCCAAATATTTTTATCCTTGATTTCTCTTATTGCCATCTTTTTAAAAAATCAATAATTTTTTGAGCGTCTTTTTCGGAAACATTGATATGTGTGGGCAAATTTAAGGTTATCTTTGATAATTTTTCAACTGTCGGGCAGCTGCCTGAAATATACCCCATTTTATCCAATTTTGTATCGTGAGGAGCAATCGGGCTGGTATACCAATCCCCTATTAACAAATTATTTTGCCAGGCCTTTTTAATTATTTCGTGAGCCCTGGGGTGTTTTACCGCAAATCTAAGATAAATTTGCTCTGTTTCCGGAGGCAGCTGGAAACTTAGTTTCTTATCGGTGAAACTAAGTTTCTCAAATTCTTGGCGATAAAAATCCGCCATCTCTTTTCGATGATTATTAAATCTTTTCAGTTTTTTAAATTGGTTTAAGGCTAAAACAGCTAAAGCGTTGGGCGTTCTTTTTGGAAAATAGCCCGGTCTTTTGCCTCTTTTTTCTTTCCAATGCACGGCTTTGGATAAAATCCGAAACCACTGACATAAAACTAATATATATTTCCCAAAAATTTTATAAGTCGGCAGAATAATCCAATTCATTAAAACCGGATGCAACAACTGCTGAAAAATCCAGCAACAAGAAGGAGGCCCTATTTTTTCTTGGTATTCTTTTAGTTTTTTAGCTACTTCTTCATTATTGGTTACGGCCATTCCGCCATAAACAGAAGAAATGACTTTGTCGCGGGAAAAACTGAAAAAAGAAACTTTACCGAAAGTACCGACTTTCTTGCCCTGATAAGTCGCGCCTAAAGAATGCGCACAATCCTCAATTAAAATCAATCCATGTTCCTCGCAGATCTTTACAATTTCGTCAATTTCGGCCGGCAAACCGAACGTATGTTGAACAATCACCGCCCGGCTGTTTGGGCCAATTTTCCGCCTTAAATCCTCAATATCAATATTAAAAGTTTGCTCGTCCGCATCTACAAAAATCGGTTTTAGGCCGGCCCAGATCACAGGGTTTGGTACTGCGTTGCAAGTAAACGCCTGCAGCAAAACCTCGTCGCCGGGATTCAAGCCTAACGAACTTAAAATTGCCATCAAAGCCGACCTCCCGCTGTTAAATGATATCGCATATTTTATTCCCAAATACTTTTTAAATTCTTCCTCAATATGCCGAGAAGCGTTCTCGGCAGTTTTCCAACGCCAAGGCTGGAAAAGTAATTTGAAAGCCAACCAAACGTCGTCTTCCTCGGTATTCGGAGATAAAGATATTGATATCGGCTTATACATGCAATAAATTAATCAATTTATTTGGCACCCTGCTTTCTAATAACACTATATCCCCTGCCTTGCAAAAACTCTTTATCTTTTCAAAAATTTGCCGTGAGTCTTCCAGAAAGATCGCCTTGTCTCCGGCGGTCTCTTTTATCTCTTTGAACTTATCTTTTGTTGTTATTATCGCTAAGTCGCAAACTTCTGCTATTTTCTGGCCTATTCTTTTATGAACCTCCTTTGAGGCGGAACCCAATTCAATAAGGCAGGGCATAACAACTATCTTTTTGCCGGGAAGGATTTTTAGATAATCCAAATGCGCGATTACTCCGGTGGGATTTGCCGAATAAGTAGAATCAATAATATTCAATCCGTTAATCCCCCGCTTTAACGGCAAAAACGCTGGCTGGGATTTGGCCTCGATATTTACTCCCAATTCTCGAGCAACAGCTTGGGCTCCCAAGATATTCTCTTGGCCAAAAAGGGTCGCTTCCTGGCCGTAAAGGAATCTTTTAATCTGCGTTTTTTCGTACAGCTCTGCGCAATATTTATTTTTTGCATTAAAAAATGCCATGCCGTCTTCGGGCAAGCTTTCTATCAATTCGTATTTTGTCTTGATTATATTTTCCTGTGAGCCGAAAGTCGCCATATGCTGTTCGTTAATTCCCGTTAAAATACCGATTTTGGGCTTTGCCATATCGCATAATAATTTTATTCCTCCCTTATTGTAGGCCCCCATTTCGCAGATAAAAACTTCGTGCTCCGGCTTTAATTCGCTTAAAATACACCTGGCTATGCCGACTTCCGAATTTTGATGCTCTTTTGTTGCCAGAACCATGAATTTTTGAGACAAAATCTCATATAAAAATTCCTTGGTTGATGTTTTACCGTAACTTCCGGTAATACCAATAACCAATAAATTAAGAAATCGCTCTCGTTTTTTTCTTGCTTTAGCTAAGTATCCCTTCCGCCAGACAACTGTCGGCAATTGAAAGATTAAAGGAACTAAAATAATCAAAAGAAAAACGAAGATATAAAAACCGCTCAAAAGCATTGGAATCGCCAGAATTAATCCAGTAAAAGAAATAACTGTAATTTTTTTGGTAAATTTTGGATATTTTAACCGCCAAAAGCTGGAAATAATTTTTTTTAAGGCCTGGCCCTCTTTAAAATGAGCTAGAAATCTACCGACATGGTATTCTTTCAGCTGCCAAAGCCAAAGCCAAAAGAAAAGTAATTTTACGAATATTAAAAATAAAAGAAATTTGATAATCAAGGGCGTTCTATAAATTCCTTAACTTTTTCAACTAAAATTTCGGGCGCTTCCAGGCGAACCCTGTGGCCGATATTGGGAATCACTTCGAGTACCGAATCTTTTATCTCTTTCTTTATTAAATAAGCGTCGGCAACCGGGGTCACCTTATCTTTTTCCCCCCAGATTATCAAGGTTTTCACGTTAATTTTGGATAAATACGGCTTTAAATCCTCGCTGATAACTTTCTTCATTGTTTCCCTCATAAGCCCGCCTCTGGCTAAAAGATAATCCCCGGATCCGGCCAATTTATAAATTATTCTCTTGAATATCTCCTGGCGAAAAAATAATTTGCCTATTTTAGTTATCACAAAAAACAAAAAATTTTTAACGGATTTTCTTTTTGTAATGCGACTGGCTGAAACTAAAATCAACCCCTTCAGCTTTTCTGGATATTTCACCGCAAACTTAATGCCTATGCTCCCGCCAAAAGAATGACCCAATAAAAAAAACTGGCCAAGATTATTTTTTTCCGCAAAATCTTTGACCCAATCTACGTAATTATCAATATTCCAAATTCTGGCAGGTATGGGGCTCTGGCCGAATCCGGGCAGATCGGGAGATAAAACCTTGTTTCCCTGACTCTCCAGCAATTCTTTTACATTGGCCCAATTTTCTCCGCAAGATCCCCACCCGTGAAGGATTAAAATTGTGCTCATCTTGAAGAAATCTTTTTGAATCCCGTATATTTTTGCAAAACATCGGGCACTTTTATTGACCCGTCTTTTTGCTGGTAATTTTCAATAATCGCAATAATAGTACGACCGATGGCAAAAGCCGTGCCGTTTAAAGTATGGACAAAATCTAGTTTGCCTTCCTCGTTTTTATAGCGGATATCTAATCGCCTCGCCTGAAAATCAGTACAATTAGATGTAGAATGGGTTTCCCTGTAACGGTTTTCCGAAGGCACCCAGGCCTCTATATCGTATTTTGCGGCAGCCGGCCGGCCAAGATCCCCGGTGCAAATTTGCAAAACCTGATAAGGGATTTTTAATTTCTGCATCAGCTCTTCTTCTGTGGATAAAAGCAATTCATGCTCTTTTTTTGAATTTGCCGGTTCGGAAAAAATAAACATTTCCAGTTTATCAAACTGATGAACCCTTAAAATACCCTTGGTGTCTTTGCCATAGCTCCCTGATTCCCGGCGAAAACAAGTGGAAAAGGCAAAATATCTACGGGGCAGATCTTTAATATCAAAAACCTCGTTAGCATGCATGGCTCCAATTGATTGTTCGGATGTGCCTACCAAATATAAATTATCTTTCTGGAGAAAATAGGCCTCGTCGTCGCCGGTTTGCTCTAAATATCCCATACCCAAAGCCATTTCATGTTTTATCATTACGGGCGGCACAACCGGGATAAAACCTTTTTTGACTAAAATATCCGAAGCAAATTTGATCAGGGCGAATTCCAGCAAAGCGGCTTCTCTTTTTAAATAACCAAAGCGGGAGCCGGAAACCTTAGCCGCCCTTTTCGTATCAATCAAATCAAAATTTTCGGCGAGCTCCATATAATCCTTAAACTGGAAATCAAATTTCGGCTTCTTGCCAACTTCCCTCAAGACGATATTATCTCTTTCGTCCTGCCCCACGGGAACATCTTCAAACGGGATATTCGGAATTTGAAGCATTAAATCGTTGAATTCTTTTTCCAATCTTTGCGAGTCCCGATTCAACCTGTCGCTGTTTTCGTCCAATTCCCGCATTTTTAAAATAATTCTATTTTTCTCTCCTGAATTAGATTGCTGGATTTCTTTATTAGCTTTATTTTTCTGAGCCAGCATATCTTCTAACGCTTGGAGAGCTTCCCGCCTTTTTTTATCTATTTCCAAAAGCAGATCAATATCAACATTAACTCCTTTTTTCTCGCAAGCATCTTTGATTAAATCCGGATTATTTCTTATGAATTTTATGTCTAACATATGTATTTACCTTTTTCTCATTGTGGGAAATAAAATAACTTCTCTTAAAGAATGGGAATTTGTTAATAAGGCGACCAACCTGTCAATTCCCATGCCAAAGCCAGCCGAGGGCGGCATGCCGTATTCCAAGGCCTCAATAAAATCCGAATCTTGCCTTTGGGCTTCCTCGAGCCCGGCTTTATAAAATTTCTCCTGCTCCTGGAATCTTCTTTTTTGCTCCAAAGGGTCGTTTAATTCGGAAAATGCGTTAATCAATTCCCAGCCAGCCGCCACTAACTGGAAATTGGCTAATTTTTTAGAATCATTTTGTAATGATTTTGCTAAAGGAAAAGACCCAGCGGGATAATTAATGATAAAAGTTGGCCGCCAAATATTGCCTCGACAGAATTTTTTGTATATTTCGTCGGCGATTTCCGCTTTCTGGGCTCCTTTTTCAAAATCCACTCCCAATTTCTTAGCCTCTTTTTTCAACGCTTCTAAATTTATTTCTCCCATATTAATTCCGGTTTCTTTCTTTAAAAGCTGGCTGAATTCTGTCCTTGGCCAAGGAGCCTTAAAATCGATTTTTTTCCCTTCATATTCAATTTCTGTTTTGCCGAATATTTTTTTCAGCAAGGTTTCAAATAATGTTTCTGTCAGCTTCATTAAATCCTTATAATCGGCATAGGCCCAATAAAATTCCAGAACCGTAAAGTCCGGATTATGAAACCTATCCATGCCTTCATTCCTGAAAACGCGGCCGATTTCATATACTTTTTCAAAACCGCCGACTAAAAGGCGCTTTAAATATAATTCAGGCGCAATTCTTAAATATAAATCCATGTCCAGGGCATTTAAATACGTTTTAAACGGCTTAGCTTTGGCTCCCCCGTAAATAGGTTGCAAGATGGGAGTCTCCACTTCCAAAAAACCTTTTGATTCTAAAAAAGCGCGAATTTCTTTGATAATTCTATAACGCAACTCAAATTTATTTTTAATTTCAGAGTTAAAAATCAAATCAAGATATCTTTTTCTGAATCTCTCTTCAACATCTTGAAGCCCATGCCATTTTTCGGGCAAAGGCAAAAGCGACTTTGCCAATATTTTATAGTCAGCTGCTTCCAAAGTTTTTTCTCCGGCTTTTGTTGTAAAAAGAATCCCCCTCGCTTCAATAAAATCTCCGATGTCAAAATTATCCAGGAAAAATTTATAACTCTTCTCCCCTACTCTGTCTTTTTTAAAAAATACCTGGATTTTGCCAGAACCATCTTCAATATCCAAAAAAGTGACGCCGCCATGCCCTCTTTGAGATTTTATCCTGCCTGCTAAAATTATTTCCTTTTCCGCCTTGGCTAACTTGCCGAAATCTCTCAAAGCTTCATCTATTTTGTGAGTTCTTCTGGTTTCAGCCGGATACGCCAAAATCCCAGCTTTTTGTATTGCCTCCAATTTCTTTAAACGAACCCCCTTTAATTCGTTATTAGTCGCCATGTTTTAATTTTAGCTTAATTGGTCTACTTTGAAAAGTACCAATTGAGCACTTCTTTGGCTACGGGCAAGGCAGCGGCTTGCACGCCTTTAACGTCCTCTATCATCACGGTTAAAACGATCTTTGGGTCGTCGTACGGCGCAAAAACCGTTACCCAGTTATGGTAAGTGTTTATTTTTGAGGTCTCGGCTGTTCCGGTTTTGGCCGCAACTTTTACCGGCAAATCGTTTAAAATTACCGACCCTCCATTAGTTACAGCCTGCCTCATCCCCTCTCTGGCAATCTGAAGATTTTCGGGGTTAATAAAGTTTTCCCTGATTATTTTAGGCTGAATTTCCTCGCCCCCGATAATTTTCTGAACGATTTCCGGCTGAAAAAGCTTCCCTCCATTGGCTATGGCAACGAAGGCCGAGGCCACCTGCAAGGGCGTGGCTAAAATATTACCCTGGCCAATGGCCATATTGTAAGTATCCCCATCCCACCAGCCCTCTTTTTTCACTTCTTTTTTCCATTCGGGTGATGGTATCAGCCCCTGGGTTTCACCCGGCAAGTCAATGCCGGTTTTCCCCCCCCAACCGAAAATTTCCAAATATTTTTTAATTTTTGTCGGGCCCAAGCCCTTTTGATTGCCGTATCCTCCGCCAACAGTATAAAAATAAACGTTGGAAGAAAAAGCAATCGCTTTTCTTATGTCATACCAACCCGGAGGAGCTTGGTCTAAAAACTTATAAACTATTTCAGGGTCATAGCGGTTGGGAACTTCAATATAGCCCGGGCTGTAAATTTGTTTTTCCGGAGAAATAATTTTTTCTTTTTTTTTTGCCGAGGCGATAAGCGTATTGATGGTAGCTCCGGTCGGGAAATGTCCGGCTAAAGCTAAATTAAAGAGCGGCTCTTTTTTATCTTTCAAAATTTTTTCAACGGCTCCTTGGCCGCCTTGAGAGAAAACATTATTATCAAAAGAAGGCAATGAGACCAGAGATAGAATTCCGCCCGTTTTAGGGTCCAAAGCAACCGCTGCTCCATGGATACTATTAACATCCTTAAGCTTCCTTTCCAGTTCTTCTGTAATTTTCTTTTGAAGGTCCGAGTCCAGATATAAAACCAGGCTTTTACCGGGCTCTGGCAAAGAAACGGTTTTTTTTGAAATAATATTGCCCCTGGCATCCCTTTCAATCTGCACTTTCCCCGGATTTTTCCTTAACGTTTCTTCGTAATAGCTTTCCAAACCAGAACGACCGACATAGTCTAGAATATTATAAACCCCGTCAGCTTGAGAATTTAATTCTTCGGGACTAATTTTGCCAAGATATCCCAAAACATGAGCTGTATCTTTTGCGTTTAGATACTCCCGTCTACTTCTATTTTCAATCCAAAAACCGGGCAACTCTTTAATTTTGGTTTCCAAAATAATCAAAGTTTGATGGTCAAGATTTTGAGAAATCTCCATTAACGAATCCTGGCTTTTTGCAATTTTTTCTTCTAAATCGTTTAAGCTGATATTTAGAATCCGGGCAACTTGCTGGAAAAGACTTACCTTTGCCGCATCATCTTGGGGCAGTCTGTTTTTATCCAAATATAAGTTGAAGCTGGCCAGATTAAAAACCAACTGTTTTAAATTCTGATCGTAAATCACCCCCCTTTCGGCTTTGATTTGATAAAAAATATATTTATTTTCTTCGGCCTGAGCCAGAAATTCCTTATTTTTAAAAACCTGCAGCTGAAAAGTTCGGAAAAAAAGCAGGGAAAGCAAAACGACAATTCCGATAAAGAATCCGTACAAAATCACCCTCATTAAAGGGGTCTCGAATTTTTTTTCCGATATGCCCATTTCTTTCTCTTTTCTCTGCGCTAATTTATCCAGAATAACCTCGTGGGGTTCAATATCGTAATAATTGAACATATTTTCTAAAAATATATTTTATAAAAAGAGACGTGACAAAAAGCAGTAAAATCCAAAAACCGATAAAGTTAACATTAAAGAGTCCCGAAGAAAAAATATCTAAAAAGAATCCGCCGAAAATGGCCAGAATCAATCCTTTATTCTCTCTCGATCTTTCAAAAAGATTAAAAAGCAAAACAGCAATAAAAACTAAATTTAAAACATACCCTCGGAAATCAAAAAAAACAGCGAAGCTATTCTGAAATACGGCTAAAAAATAAATTAGAGGGATAAAAATAAATAGCAGCATGACTACTGAATAATAAAAACTGTTTTTAAGTTCTGAATTTTGGCGTAAATTTCAATCTTGGCGGCTTGAAACGGCTCGACATCGGATTTCTGGACTTCGCTAATTTCCCCGATTAAAATATCTTTTGGAAAAATCCCGCCCAGGGAACTCGTGAGCACGATATCTCCTATTTTCATTTCTTTTTCTTTAGGAATAAGCTCCAGCCGGGCCTCGGAATGACCCTTGCCTTTGACGACTCCGTAGATTTCGCTATCGCTAATTTTAGCGTCAAAAGAGCTGTTTTTATCGGAAATTAAGACTATTTTAGAGAAATTATCAAGAACTTCCCCTATTCTGCCGACTAAAACCTTCTGGGAGGTAATGACCGGATTACCTTCAGTTATGCCGTCTTTTTTGCCCCTATTAATCATCAAAGAATCGCCTGTAATGTCTTTACCAATAACATCCGCCATTTTTAATTGAAAATATTTTTCCAAACCGAGGTTCAAAGATTCTCTTAGAAATTCATTTTCGGTTTTAAGTTCTATCAGAGAACTATTTTCAGAAAGAAGTTCTTGAACTTTTTGTTTTAAAGCATCGTTTTCTTGAATCAACTTTTTACCCTGGAAAATTCCTATAAAAAAATCCGAGGTATTATCCCCCGCTTCCCATAAGGCCTTCTGTAATGGAGCCGAAACAGAATAGAAAAAGTTTTTAACTTCTCCCTTAAAAAAATTCAAAGAAAAAATAAAAACAAAGACAATTAAAAATATTAAAATTTTATTTTTTGTTGGAGAGATTTTCATCTTACTTCAATTATTATAATACGCTTTTTACCCTGATAGCAAGCTTGACAGAATTACAGAGAATTGCTAATTTGGAATTACTTCGAAACATAATAAAAGGAGGACTTAATAAATGAGGCTGGAATTTTTGCAAGGACTCGGTGCTGGTTTAATACTCGGAATATTCATTGGAGCTCTTATTATGATTCAATGGATGCTTCATAAGATCCAGAAAGTAATGAAGGATTTAAGCCAAAATCAATCGCCCTAAATCCTTTAGCAAGGGAATGGTTTCGACCACTCCCCTTTTATTTTACTTTACCCTGAGCGGAGTCGAAGGGTTGAAATTTTCCGGATAATCAAAAAACGCCCCAGTAGTAGTCCCTCGACAAACTCGGGACACTACAGGGCAGGCCTTAGTGGCAACTAAAAATAAAAGTGGGGGAAATAGAAATCTATTCCCCCCACATCTTTCTAACGTGATTAGTATGTTTGTTGCCTAATAAAAGTGCAGGCAACGGCAAAAGCTCGCTGCTCGGCTTCTTCGCCAATAATCTCGTAAGTCGCCTCCTGATGAGATACCGCTACCAGCCAAGCTTCTTTCCCGGTCGCCCTCGATTCAGACGGCGGCAAAACAACGACTCGATTACCCTTGCCCGTGCTTTCCCAACCCGGGCCAAGAATTCCACCCGCCGTAGGCGAATATCGAAAAAGATGTCCTTCCTTTTCCCTGTCTTTAAATAAAGAATCGTCCACGCCAACGCCTCCTTAAGCTATCTGGTCGCTTTATTTTTAGAACTGTCGTAATATTATCCGAAGAAAAAATAAAAGTCAAATACAACAAAAAGGCGCTTTGGTGGCAGCTTCCTACTTTCGCGGGACGAACCCACTATCATCGGCCTTGGAGTATTTCACTTCTCTGTTCGATATGGGAAGAGGTGGGACAACTCCGGCATAGCCGCCACTAAAGCGCCCTTTTGCCCGCCGTAGTTTTAACGAAGGCGGGTTTCTTTTATTACAGTCATTAATTGCTAGCTAAGGTTATAAATGATTTATTAGTACTCCTCGGCTTAACCCATTACTGGGCTTACACCTGGAGCCTATCAAGGTCGTAATCTTCGACCAATCTATGAATCCTAATCTTGGGGTTTGCTTCGTGCTTAGATGCTTTCAGCACTTATCAGTTCCCGACGTAGCTACCCAGCAATGCTCTTGGCAGAACAGCTGGTACACCAGAGGTCAGTTCATCCAGGTCCTCTCGTCAAGTTTTCTTATATTTCTATAAGCTTAGACTATATCTTCATCCACCGAGGCTTTAGCCGAGGTCGAAAAGAGATTTATCTCTTTGAGCGCCAAAGCTTTAGCCTAAATGGAGCCAACATATTATGACGGATTTAAACCCGCCATCCTGGTTATCTTAAAAAATAACCAAAGTCGTTACGGGGACAAATTAGAGCGACATTATTGCCTGCAAATCTTTTTTAAGCTTTTCTGGTTTCTTCTTTCCCGACTGGTACGTTTGTTTTCTTGCGGCAATAAGAGATTTTGCTATTTTTATTTTGTCTTTTTTCGTCAGTTGATTAATCTTCTTTTTATTTAAGATATCAAGAATACGAAAAAGATACTGAACCTGCTTTCTTTTAAATTTCAGATATGGATATAAATTTTTCAGTATTTTATTCACTTGCTCATACCCGTTAATTCTCAATTCACTCATTCCGTCATTTCGCCTTGTAATATATCCGATTCCTAATATTCTTTTCATCCAGAATAGCGGTTTTTCGTGCCTTGCGTCTTGATATAAACATATAGTAAACATCAAGCGTTTTCTTTTAGGCCTATCGCTTCGCTTTTTTACCTGAAAAATTATACTTCCATCACCATCAAGAAAACCGGCGATGTAAGCAAAATCAATTTGTTTTGGCTTAATTTGTCTTCCCACGGTATTACCTTGTTATTTATCCGGTCCTCAAGTAAATTGTACCATAAAATCTTTGGACCTGCTATTTTATGGTCACTGCAACCCGATAAACTATTAAGGTTTCACCGTTATTAGTTGATTTGTCATCACAAATTACTTTGTGAAGTAGCAATTTCTTACTATGGACAAATCCCCTCAAGATTCTGCGCCTGCGGTAGATAGGGACCGACCTGTCTTACGCATAATTTTCACTTATTACTAAATGTATGGACTATATCACCACCCCTTTCAGGGTGACCAACATATTATGTGAGATTTAAACCTCCCATCCTCCGCTCAAAGCGGAAAGTCTCTACGGCTTATTTAATTTTTAAAATTAAACTTGCCTCGGTATTATCCATAAAAATACAGGTCATGAACTTTATGGACTTCACCGATATTAGTTGATTTTGCACCCATTGATTGCTCAATGAGGCCGCCTGTTCCAATTTGGAACCACGGTCTGAACCCAGCTCACGTAACGCTTTAACCGGCGAACAGCCGGACCCTTGGCAGCTTCTCCACCGCCAGGATGCGTTGAGCCGACATCGAGGTGCCGAACAGGGCCGTTGATATGGACTCGCGGGCCCTACTAGCCTGTTATCCCCGGGGTAACTTTTAGCTGATGATCTTTGCCGATTCTATTAACCAGCATCGGTTCACTAAGTTCTGGTTTCCCAACTGCTCGACATACCCGTCTCGCAGTAAAGCCGGCTTATGGCTTTGCCCTATCGCTCCGATTTCCATCCGGAGCTAGCCGACCTTTAAACGCCTCCGTTACCTTTTAGGAGGCAAGCGCCCCACTTAAACTGCCCAAGTAGCACTGTCCCCCGCAATGCGGGGTTAGAACAGAGAGTTTCAAAGATGGGTGTTTCATTGGTGGATCCGTCCCGTCCGAAAACGAGACTTCAAATCCTACCCACTACGCTACGCATCAAAACTCTAAATTCAATACCACCCTACAGTAAAGCTCCCGGGGTCTTTCCGTCTAGCCGCAGGTAACCGGCATCTTCA
>CAZWNE010000010.1:20105-21652 GCA_964635155.1 uncultured Candidatus Saccharibacteria bacterium | reverse complement strand
ATTCTCAATTATATCGTTCCACCAGACATCCTTGCCCTCCTGCCAGGAAATTTCATTTCCCGCTCTTCTTCACACAATGACTTTTTCTACTTTAGTACCCTCAACTCCCTGGTCGGCATTCTGTTTTAAATTAACGACTTGTCCCCTTCTGAAATATCCGTCGGCGGTAATTAAAATTCTTGCCTCCGTATCTTCCAATCTCGCTTTTAGAGCTGACGGAGAAAAAGCGGAAAAAACCACCGTATGGACTGCTCCGATTCTGGCGCAAGCCAGCATTGAGATAACTATTTCGGGAATCATCGGCAGATAAATCCCTACTCTGTCCCCTTTTTCCACTCCCCGTTTTTTCAAAGCATTGGCAAATTTGCAAACTTCACAAAATAATTCTCGGTAAGTCAGCTTTTTAGATTTTTCATTTACGGGCTCTGGCTCCCAGATTAAAGCCTGGCTATCGTCTATTTTTTTAAAAATATTTTCCGTAATGTTTATTTCCCCCTCCAAAAACCACTTAAAATAAGGTGGGTTGTGTTCGTGCTCAAAAGCCCTCACCCATTTTTTATGCCAAATTAATTCCTTGGCTAAATCTTCCCAGAATTTAATGGGGTCTTTAGCCGCCATCTCATAAATCTTCCCGTCATTCATTATGGCCTTCTTTTTAGCTTCTTCGCTCGGATAATATAAATCCCCCCGTTTAAACATGTTATTTTATTATACACCAAGCTTTTATAGGGCGAAAGCGCAGGTAGGCGATGAAGTAGCGACTTCATCTTCACCTTCGCTTTTTCTACAAAAAAGCTCGGTAAATAAAAATGGGTTCTCTTGCGAAAACCCATTTATCCTTTCGGGCAAAATTGGAGTAAATTCCACCCCTCGCAGGTATGTCTTATTTCGGATACAATCACGGGTTCAGGGCCAAATTCCTTTATTAATTCGTCCTGATAATAAAGGAGAAGTCTGCCTTTCCGTTCAATGATCCGAAATCCCTGGCCTTGGTATTTCCCAAGAGCCACATTGAGCAACCCTTGAAATGCGCTATCCATTTACAATCTCCTTTTATTTTAATTGATTTGAGAATGAACAAACTACAATTTTTGTAAACACCCTCGGGAGGTGATTAAGGATACCTTTATTGTAGCAAAAAAGGGAGGATAAAAAAACGGCCGGCAGGAAATAAATCCCGCGGGCCGTTATGCCCTCTTAGAGTTTTTTGAGCGCCTCTTCTGCTTCCCGACGCCGTTCATTTAACTCACGAATCTTATTGAAACGCTCTTTTTCCGCTTGTTTTACCCGCAATATCAGCAATACCTGTGCCGCTTGAGAGTCGCCAAGGCATGCTTCTTCAATGGTTCGCGGTATACGGCGCTCGTTCATCCATGAAGTATTGCTGGGCAAATAAAGATCAAAGCTTGTCGCCAGCTCCTCCAGGCGCTGCAGACAACTTTTATCAAGTTCGTACTTTTCCATATCCAGAAGAAGATCGAGCCGCCCCAATCGGCACAAAAGCATTCTCATGTTCGGCAGGTTTTTGCGGCGAATCTCTTTTGTTT
>CAZWNE010000010.1:2590-20095 GCA_964635155.1 uncultured Candidatus Saccharibacteria bacterium | reverse complement strand
TTTCGCAAGTCCACGCGAATTTACAAAGGCCTCGAATAAACTCTTTTGCGATCGCCGAATGATGATCTTCCGACCTATAAAGTCTGAGATTGATGAAATTCCCTTCGTGATCTAGGCGGAAAAACCATAGGATTTTTTCTAAAACCCCGGGGTCGGCAATCGTCGCCACCCAAGAAGGAACATCCTCATACCTTCCATCTTTCGTATCTTTCAAAAAGTTCTGGCAGAGCATCTGGAAAGCCTTATGGCTAAGAACCGATCGGAGTTGCGAGAAACTCTCTATTTTTTCTCCACCCACAAGGATTTGCTGATGTATTCTATCCTCCTGGATTGGGCCCTTCACGAACCCATAAGATTCGTGATCGTCAGCTATGTTAAGGTACAGCAATATGCGATCGACCCACTCCTCCTCGCCATCAACCGGTACGGCAAACCCGAAGTGTAGCAAACTGTGCAAAATATCTGCCTGCGTCGTTTTTCCCCATAGCTCTTTCCATTCCCTCCAGCTCCCGATAAAAGAAATTTCCTTTTCCATCAAGGGGTGGACTACCCGCTCTTCCTGCTTTTTCTGTGTCATCTCTCTCCTCCTATTTTTTACTATGCCGCTCTTTTGCGGCAAAATTATATTATCACAAACATCTTACGCTTGTCAATTTTTCAAATAAATAAAAATGGGCGCTAACCAGTAGCGCCCTTTCGTTTCTTGTTATGCACAGACCTAACCTCTTTTTTGCACTGCAGAAAAAGTTCCTCCAGTTCGGTTTTTCCAAGCGGCGGCAACGAGGCCACATATCTGGCAAAGAGTTTCTCCCAAAAAAGAAGGGTTGCCCCTCCCCAGTGGCCGTATAATACTTCCCACGCCCCGTCATTTTCCTCGTATTTTTCCAAATAATTATCGAAGGCCGCCATGCAATCAAGGCATAAGACTTTATTGCGATGGCGCCGCTGGGCTTTTTTCCCGCAGCCGTCGCAATGAAGGTTTTGCGCCGTCACCTCTTTACTGGGAAGATATTCTGACGGAAGATGTATCTTTGAGTTTGTTACTAATTCATCACACGTCTTCTTCGCCTGCGCCATAATCTTTTCGGCCTGGTCTGACGTAAAAATACCGTGCGAAAGAGCTTCCTTCAGATTAAACTTATGATATTTAGGGCAATTGAATATAACCGATTCTTCACTAAAAGGGATGTTTGTATCTACAACGGCCCTAAAGCTTTCGAGCGGCCATTCCTCGCCCTTGATGCACTTCAATGTTATCAAATCCGTAACCATTTTTACCTCCTCTTTCTTTACTGGGTTCACTCTACAACTTTTTATGAAAAACTCAAATAAACAAGCCTCGCGAAGCGGGGCGAAGTTTGAAGATGAAGCGAGGCTTCATCGCCTATAATTTTTTCCCGATGAATTCAGCGAACTCGGCTAAGTGGCAGGCGTATGCCCACTCGTTATCATACCAAGCAACCACTTTGACCAGATTTTCCTTGACCATGGTCAATTGCAAATCCACAATGGCTGACAAGGGATTCCCCTTAAAATCAGACGAAACTAATGGCTCGCTCTCCACTCCTAAAATTCCCTTCATTTCTTTCCCCGCAATTTTTATGAAAATATCGTTGACTTCTTTAACCGACGTGCTTTTCTCTACCTGGCAGATCAAATCCAGAACCGAAACTACGGGAGTAGGCACTCTCAAAGCAATGCCGTCTAACTTTCCTTCCAATCCAGGAATTACTTTTCCTATAGCTAAAGCCGCACCCGTGGTTGTGGGAATGATATTCAAAGCCGCCGCCCTCGCCCGCCTTAAATCCTTGTGGGGTAAATCCAAAATCTTTTGGTCATTAGTATAACTATGGTCGGTTGTCATAAACCCCCTGACAATTTTGAAATTATCGTCTAAAATTTTTGCCAAGGGAGCTAAGCAGTTAGTGGTGCAAGAAGCCATAGAAACAACACCGTCTTTTTTAGAATCGTATTTTTCCTCGTTCACTCCTAAAACAAAAGTTGGTATTTCTTCTGATTTTGAGAGAGTAGAAATAATGACTTTTTTTGCACCGGCTCCTAGATGTTTTTTTGCTCCCTCAATTTCCGTAAACTGGCCAGAACACTCCAAAACGACATCAACTTCCAATTCCCCCCAGGGCAGATTTAGCGGATCTTTTTCAGAAAAAATTTTCACATTCGGGCTGATGGTTTTTTCGTAGATTCCGTAATTGGAATCGTATTTTAATAAATGAGCCAGAGTTTTCGGGTCGGCTAGATCATTTATAGCGACCACTTCCAAATCCGGATGATTATCCAAAATCCTCCGGAAGGTTGGCCTCCCTATTCTCCCAAACCCATTTATAGCAATCTTTAAGGACATATTTATTTTATTTTCAATAGTTCAACTATTTTATTCTTATCAAAACCGACCACAATCTGGCCGTCAATGTCTATGACCGGAACACCCATCTGTCCCGATTTATCCACCATTTCCTTTAAAGCGGCTTCGTCGTGGGAAACATCAATATCATTAAATTGAATATTCTTTTCCTTAAGAAAAGCTTTGAGCGTTTGGCAGTATATGCACGTTGGCGTAGAAAATATTTTTACCATGCTTTTAGTTTAATTCTTTTAATAATTTTTCGCAATCAATGCCGTAAGCTTGGCAGACGTCCCCTATTTTTAACTTATCTATTTCAAAAGAAGCCATAGCGCAGCCCAAGCAGGGCACATTGTGCTTGGCCAAAATCTTCTCCCCGTCCTTTATTTTCAAAATATCCGCTAAGGTTGTTTTTTGGGTAATCTTTAACATATATTTATACTATACCACATTTTCAGGCCCGCTTTAATCTTAAAGAATTGAATACCACCGAGAGGGAAGAAAAAGCCATGGCTACAGCGGCAAAAATAGGATTTAATAAAATACCAAAGGCGGGATATAAAATCCCGGCGGCAATGGGGATAAAGGCCGTATTATAGAAAAACGCCCAGAATAAATTTTGCTTGATAATTTTTAATGTCTGGCGGGAAAGCAGAATAACTTTAAGTATTAATCTTAAATCTCCTCTCATCAAGGTAATTTCTGCCGATTCCATGGCCACGTCGGTCCCCTCGCCCATAGCAATCCCCAACTCGGCCTGGGCCAATGCCGGCGCGTCGTTGATGCCGTCTCCAGCCATGGCAACTAATTTTCCCGTCTTTTGCAGGTCTTTTACTTTTTCGGCCTTATCCTGGGGCAAAACCCCGGCCATAATATTTTCTATGCCAACCTGGGAAGCAATAGCCCGAGCCACCTTTTCATTATCACCGGTGAGCATCCAAACTTCCAGCCCTTCTTTTTTTAATGATTTGATAACTTCTGCTGCCTCGTCTTTAATACTGTCAGCAACCGCTAAAATTCCTTTCACTCTTTGATCGGTTGCCAAGATTATCGCCGTTTTCCCTTCTTCTTCTAATTTTGCAATATCTTTCTCAATATCTGTTAAAGATATTCCCAATTCTTTCATCAGCGCCCTATTGCCCGCCGCTCCCAAATCGCCCTTGACTCCTTTGCCGGGAATCGCCTCAAAATTTTTGACTTCGGACAATTCTAAATTTTCTTTTTGGGCCTGCGCTACTATGGGCTTGGCCAAATGGTGCTCGGAAAATTTCTCCAAGCTGGCCGCTAATCGCAAAACCTCTTTCTTGTCCAATCCGTAAGCTAAAATATCCGTTAGCTCGGGTTTGCCTTTTGTCAAAGTTCCGGTTTTATCCAGAATAATCGCTTTGACTTTGTGAGCAATCTCCAGGGCTTGGGCATCTTTTATCAGAATGCCGACTTTAGCGGCGTTTCCCGTGCCGATCATGATGGCCAAAGGAGTGGCCAGCCCCAAAGCGCAAGGGCAGGCAATAATTAAAACCGCTACGAAATTGACTAAGGCAAAAATAAAAGCCGGACTTGGACCGAAAATCAACCAAACAATAAAAGTTAAAATGGCGATGCCGATGACAGAGGGCACAAAATAACCAGAAATAATATCAGCCAGCCGCTGGATGGGCGCCTTTGAAGCTTGAGCCTGCTCAACCATTTTTATAATTTGCGCCAATAAAGTCTCCGAACCCACCTTGGTAGCCCTAAAGGTCAAAGCGCCAGATATGTTGATCGTGGATCCTATTACCTTTGAACCAGCTTCTTTTGTCACCGGCATCGATTCGCCGGTTACCAGCGACTCGTCGATTGAAGAACGGCCGTCAATAATCTGGCCGTCAACGGGAATTTTTTCGCCGGGTTTTACCAAAATTATATCTCCGACTTGAACTTCTTCCACTAACACCTCTGTTTCTTTCCTATCTTTTATCACCCTGGCAGTTTTGGCTCCCAATTTCATCAGTTTTTGAATAGCTTCCGAGGCCCGGCCCTTGGCTAATAATTCCAAGTATCTGCCTAGTAAAATTAAAGTGATAATTATTGCCGATGTATCAAAATAGATACCTTGTTTCGGCAGAAATCCGAAAGCGACAGCCGTACTATAGAAATAAGCGGCCAGCGTGCCAATAGAAATTAAAGTATCCATATCGGCTGCGCGGTATTTTATCAGCAGTAAAAGGCCTCGATAAAATTGAGAACCAACCCAAAATTGAACAGGGGTAGTCAGGATAAATAAAACGAAATAATTATTTAAAAATTGAGGTAAAAAGCCGAACCATTCGGGGAAACTGCCTAAAAATATCACCAGAGATAAAGCGCCACCAATAAAAACCTTTCTCCTCAAATAAGACATCCCTCTTTCTTTTTCCTGTTTTTCCATTGCAAAATGATCATGGCCTTTCATGCCCATGGGAATATCTTCTGGCGGAATATCCAATTTATAACCAACGTTTGAAACTGTTTTTGCTAAATCCTTTGGCCCGACTTTTTTTTCGTCGTACTCGACCAAAGCGGATTCCGAACCGAAATTGGCCTCAGCTTTATTCACGCCAGGCAGTTTAGAAAGCGCCTTTTGGATATTCACCGCGCAGGAAGCGCAGTGCATTCCTTTTATTTTAAATATTTCTTTCACAAATCAACGAATAACGAATTTATTGCGAACATAAGACTACGGCTTGCCTAACGTAAGTTAATTATTTATCTTTCAAACTTTTTCGGTAATAAACAACATTTTTTATAAAGGCGCTGAACTGCAGCACCATAACCGTTACTATCATAATTAGATATATCCAGCTAAACCAATCTCCGGAGCTATGATGACCAAGAAAAGCATGATCAATAATATGAATGCTAGCAAGATAAAAAATAACATAAGCATGACTATGAAGCCATCTCCAAGATTCTACGCTTAAAAATTTAATCACCCTGCTAGAAGAAGTGGCTGTCAGAATAAGGGCCCAAAAAAGAACAACCCATAGAAGAAGGCTGGCAAGAGTCAATCTTATTTGCCATTCCTGTTCATAATAAACAAGAAAGAGATGGACGATTGATAAAATTGTAAACCAAATACCAAGTTCTCCCCTCCAACTCCAAGGCAGATCAAAAGGTAAAACGCTCAAACGGGGCCTCCAAAGCTGCATTATTGGACCTATGATAAGAACCAAAAACAAAAGAATAAAAGCAACTCTTGCGATAGAATCATGCAGATTTATTCCAGATAACCAAAAAATGTATACCAACAAAAATGATACCAACGCTACAACAACATGGTTCAATAATTTATTTCTTGCATCTAATAATCTATTCATAGTTCTTAAAAATTATTTTTATAATTTCATTCTTTACAATTTCGCCCGAGGCTTTAATAATGTCCATATTTTTTGACCAATTCAAATGCCTCTTTGGCTGAATTAATTAAACGGAAAATTTTCAAATCATTTTTACTAATGGCCTTCTTTTTCCCGTAGACTTCTTTTTCCAGCCAGGAGAACAAGGGCTTCCAGTATTCTTTTCCCACGTTGATAACCAAAACAGGGTGGCGTATTTCCCCTGTTTGGATGAGCATAATCATTTCAAAAAACTCATCCAAAGTGCCATATCCCCCCGGGAAAAAAATATAAACGGGAGCGGCAAAAGAAAACATCACTTTTCTTACGAAAAGATGGTCAAACCCGATTGATTTTTTGACGAATTTATTAATTTTTTGCCATTCCCGCAATTTAATATTCAAGCCCACCGATTCCCCTCCTCCTTCCAAAGCCCCCTTATTGGCAGCTGCCATTATGCCGGGACCCCCGCCCGTAATAACAGCGTAGCCGGCTTTGGCCAACATTTTTGCCAGCTTCCTCGCTTCCTGGTAATAACGGTCTTTTTCGGGAGCGCGAGTGGAACCAAAAATCGCCACTGCTTTTTTGATGTGAGAAACAAATTTATATCCCCTGGTGAACTCGGCGGTTATCTTGGCAATTCTTTTTCCGTTTTCTAATTCCCGCATTATGATTTTTTGATAATCTTATTAAATTTTTTATCAATTACCTGCCAGTTCAGATTCTGGAAAAAGGCGTCAATATAGTCCTTTTTATCCGACCCGAAATCAATAAATTAAGCATGCTCATACATATCCAAAGCAACGACTGGCGCCGCTCCCCAAATTCCGAAAGAATTGTGGCTATCAGCAATATAGTTTCGCAATTTCCCGTCATTAAAATCATAAGCTAAAATCACCCAGCCACGGCTCGCCAACCCCAACGCCTTAAAATGTTCCATCCAATTTTCAAAAGAATCATAATCTTTCTTGATCGCTTCAATAATTTCTCCCTCAGGATTACCATCGCCCCCAAGTATATCGAAATACGCTTCATGCAATAAGACAGCATTGGCAATAAAAGTTTGTTCCACCTTTAATTCTCTTAAGTCGGAAAATGTCGCATTAGCCGACGATAAATCAACGGTCTTTAATTTTTCCTGGATCTCCTGCCACTTTTTCACATAGCCCTGGTATAATTTACCCCAATGAATGTCTATCGTCTTTTGGGAAATGCCCCTTAATTCCTTAAAGGGCAAATTTTTAACTTCAGAATAATTTTTCATATAAACGAGTTCGGCGAAGCCGAACGAAGTTTGAAGATGAAGTCGCTACTTCATCGCCTTTTTAACAACACTCCTTGGGAAGATCGTATTCTTTCCTCTCTTTAAACTCCTGTTTCTTGCCTTCATTCCATTGCTGAACCGGCCTTAAATATCCGACAATCCTTGAATAAACCTCGCAGGATTGATAATTGTTCAGCTCTTTTGATTTGGTAAAGCAGTCCTGGCATTTAAAAACATTGAGCTTCTCTTGACCGTTTTCATAAACCAGGAGAACTCCGTTTTTGACTTCTTCTCCCTCCACCTTTATTTCTTTCTGACAATCGTGGCAATAATTTTTTTTATTTAAAATTTGTTCAAGCATATAAAAATAAATTTTATAATTTTCATCTCTCCGACCTTTTATAATATTATTCCATAAACCTGGAATAGAATATGGAAGATTAAATGGATTATTATTAAGGAAATCAGTGAAATTCTCGTGTATTTATGGTACTTCACTAATTTTTGCCGGAATCTTCGCAAAGGTCCCCAATTCAAGGAGTTGTACCACCAGCAAGTGGAAAGATCTGTAAAAAATACGACTGTTAACAGAATGGCAATCCAGAAAAGCAAATCTTGGCCGAAAATTAAAGTAGGCATTTACTCCACTATTAATTGACCCTCCATACCGGCTGCTTTATGGCCCGGAATCGAACAGAAAAAATTATAAGTCCCCGAAGTCGGAGCAGTGAATTCAATCGTATCTGTTTTATCGGGACCGATTGTTTTGGTGCTTGCTCCCAATCCTTCAATGGTCAAGTTGTGAGTGGCACCGCCTAAATTCTTGAAAATAATCTTGACTTTCTCGCCGGCTCGGACGGAAATAGACGACGGATTAAAAGAAAATTCAGTTCCAACGACCGTAATTTCTTTAACTGGCCCCGAGGCGCTTTCTTCTTTTTCAAAAATTATTTCAATTTTATTGCCATCTCGCATCACATAATTATCGAACTCAAAATTTTCTTTTCCGTTGACTAACATTTTTAACTGACCTTCCGATCCAGAACACTTATCAAAAATACAATCTTTGTTGAATTTTTTACCCCAAATTTGGAAAAACTTGCCAAGTTTAATGTCGTCTTTTCCAACTGAACCCGCGAACTCCAAATGGATTACTCCGTCTTTGGCGTGAGTATGAATTGGCATTTCTTGAGAAATCATGCCCACATTTGCCGGAATTTCTTGCGTTTCGCCTAAAATATTAATAGTTAAGTTAGGATGCCAATGAAGGCCGTTTTTAGCTATAATATCTGTTTGCGGCGTTGATAATTTTGAGAAAATAAACCATGCTAAAATAGTCGCAAAAATTATAATAAAGATTAAAATTGTTTTATTCATAAATGTTTAGAATTTTAAGAAGTTTGTTCTCTGACGGCAAACCATGGAAAATAATTTTGTCTTGGTAAATTATCTTTGGAACATCGGTAATATTAAATCTTTTTACTAATCCTCTCCCATTTTCTGAATTAATATCAATCTATTCGTAGTAAAAATCCATTTCTGCCTTTAATTTTTCAAAGAGTTCTTTAGTTTGTTTGGTAATAGGGCACCAGCTTGCTCCTAATAAAATAATTTTACTCATTATCTTTGGCTTCTTGAATAGCGTTTTTAATCATTTCTAATGTCGGCGCTCCTAGAATCCCTTTTTCTGTCTGATAAATACGACAGCCTTTATAACCAGTTACCCTAGCTCCTCTGGCTCGGGAATCAAGGTCTTGTCCGTTTATTCTAATGGTAGGAGAACCAATGAATTGATATTCTGTTGCCATCTTATCTGTTTCAATATTTATCATCTCAAAATCATCGTCAAGGCCAAGTTCTTTCATAGCCTGTTGAAGATTTTTCTCGCCTTCTTTGTAAGATGGACAACCCGAAAAATATAATAGTTGTATTTTCATATAATAATTTCTTTAAGTTTTTTTCTTAAATCCTCTTCTTTTGTCTCACCCGAAAATTCTAATTTTCCGTTCATAATAATTCCCGGAGCAGAAAGAATATTATATTTTTGGACCAACTCTTGCCCCAAAGAAGTAGTCATACTAATAATATCAACTTGAAGTTCGGGAAAATCTTTTTGAACATCTTTAATATAGGTTTTTATATCTTCGCAACACTCGCATCCTGGACTTGTAATAATTTGCATTTTAATCATATAAACGAATTTTTATTTTAATAAAAATGAAGTTTAAAGATGAAGTCGCTACTTCATCGCCTTTTATACCCCGCAGCCGCCGCCTGAATCTGGCGCTTTTTCCAGAAGACCTTGGGCGGTCAGCCACTGTCTGACTCTTTGCCAGCCCTGTGGGGTGGAAAAATCTTTGCTCGCCACTACTCTATTGTCAACCTGGTCCCAATTTTTGTTCTCAGCCGCCTTGAAATAAGTCGCCACGTCCAGATAGGTTTGGGGAAACCAAAAAGAATTGAAATATTTATACGCCTCAAAAATTTGGTCCACCGTCGCCCCCTGGCTCGCCATAAGCTCTCCTAAAGCCAAAGCCGCCATGCCGTGATTGCAATCCGGAAAAGAAACCGGATTAGAGCAGCAAGGTCGGTAAGAATTATCGGCAAAATCCTCCAAGATCGATTGCTGGCCGGGATTCAATTTAATTATTTCAAATTTGGAGTAAAGGTCCATTGCCTCTTTTTTTCCAAGAGTCCAGCCGCCAGTGGAAGCGAAATTCCCTATCTGGTCTTTGCCGTATTTTGTCATTGCACCTTGGTCTAAAATTACATTCTTATTAGCTAAACCCAAAGCCCAAAAAAAATTCAGAAGAAAATAGGAATTTTCCGGAGTTATTTTTATTTTCTCGTTGGAACCTTCGGTTAAAATTTTAATCTGTTCTGTTGTTAACGGCTGCCCCGCTTCTTCATACAGCGCTTTTATTTTATTAAAATCAATAACGCCAGCAGCTAATAATTGAGGCCCTAAATTGCCGTAGCTGATATTCACTGTAAAGCCGCTGACCGGATTAATGCTTTCCAAAATATCCGAAGCGCTTATCTGCGGGCTTGCCAAAGAGGCAGTTTGAATTTTCTTTTGAAAGGTAAAGCTAAAATTATATTTATGGCTGATGACCGGCAAATAAGCGATGAAAAACAACAGGAGAAAGCCGATGAATGCAGGTAAAAAGGGCTTTATGGCTATTTTAGACGGCTGGCAAATAACGCAATCCTTATTGGAAATATCTTTAGCGGAAGAAAAAACGGCAAAAGATAATAAGCCAAGCGAAATAACTTTAATTTCCAGCCCCTGGAAGGGAAAGGCCGCCAATCCTCCGCCGACTCCCAAAAGAGAAATTAAAAAAGCTCCGCAAACCGGGCAACCCGTTGAAATGGCTCCCAAGAAGCCGGAAATTAAGCCATTTCCCAAATTGGTCGGATTTTGGCTAATTTTATTTTTTCCCAGCCAGATTAAAAAAGTTAAAACCAAGCCGAATAATAAACTGATGATGACGGTTAATACAATAGAAGACCAATTGTAAAAAGCCGTATTTGACTCAAAATAAACTTTAAAGGTAGTGGACTGGGAAAAAATAAAATAATAAACTCCCAATAGATTAAACCCCAAACTTAAAGCCAGCCAAATATAAAGCGTCTCCTTAAATACGATTTTGAATGCCGAAATAATGCTTTTCATAAACGAGTTCGGCGAAGCCGAACGAAGTTTGAAGATGAAGCCGCTGCTTCATCGCCTGACTACTGCAATTTTGACAGCTCTGCGGCTAATTCCTTGTTTCGGTTGCCCATAGAAGGGTCATCTAATGCGTAGCGGACTATTCCTTCTTTATCTATTAAATAATAGGTGTGGCCAGGAAACATTCCCCTATGCATTGAAGAATCCAAAGTCAGGGTGTCATATTGCCTTGAAACTTTGGCTCCAGCATCAAATAAAACCTTAGCTCCTTTTAGATAAGGCAGGTCTTTCTGGGCATCCACCCATTGCTTTGAAGAATCGACTACTATAGAAAAAGCCACGGCGTTTTCCGCATTTAGTTTGTTAAGCTCCACCACTTGGTCCAAGCAAGCCGGATAGCACATCAATCCTTCGTTGAAAAATAAAATAACATTTTTACCTAGAAAAGAACTCAAAGAAACCTGGTTCCCTTCCATATCGGACAGGGTAAAGTCTGGCGCCTTTTTACCGACCGCCGCATTAAAGCGAAATTGCCCGTTCTCAATAACGCTGCCCCCACTTTTCCCTTTGCCTTGGAAGAAAAAAATTCCAGCGGCAATCAAGCTGATAAAGCCCGCGACCCCGATAATTAAAAAAATATTTTGTTTCATCGCCTTACCTGTTTTAAAGCTATTTTAATGATAATAAATAAAACTAAAATAAACAAGATGGGGAAAATAAACCAGGGGATACTTTTTATGACCGACTGCAAAAGGTATAAATATTTTGCCACAAATATATTGACTTTCACCAGCACGCCTGATTCCATTTTCAACTGGCCGGAAAAAGTCAAAATTAAAATTAGAGCCCCCATTGCCAAAAACATAGCGCCGGCAATAAACTGGGATAAGCTGACAACGACTTCCTTGCCCAAAATTTTATAATTTAACGACTTCCTAAAAAACAAAAATTTCTCGGTAAAATCAACCTTATCCAAGAATAAGGCGATAATGAATAAAGGCATCACCATGCCCAGAACATAAATCATCGCGTACATGGCGCCCCAAAAAACAGAGCCCGGCAAGACGGAAAGAGCCAAAACTCCGGCTAAAACCGGCGCGCAACAGGTCGTAGCCAGCCCTGAAAATATTCCCAGAAGGAAAATTGAAGAAATGTTTTGATTTTCCAATTTTTGGGAGATATGAAAGGGCAGGCGGGGATGGAATCCCAAAATGATAAAAAATCCCAGAATGATAAAAAATATCCCGCCCGTAAAATAAATCTGATCGTGAAGCTGTAAAATCAAGCTTCCCAGCCAGCCAAAGCCCAAGCCAAGAGGTAAAAATACCAGAAAAACACCTAAAAAGAAAACAAAGGTCATAAAAAATACCTTTTTTTTCTGCCTGAATATTGAAGCCAAATAAGCCGGCAACAAAACCGTGATGCAGCAAGGCGCAAAGAGAGCGGCCATGCCCGCCAGGAAAGCCGTGATTAAAGATGTATTAATTAAAATGCCCATCTTTTATGATTTAATTTTTTCGCATTGGCCGGCAAGATCAGCCAGCTCTTTTTCGCTTAAAGCGTCTTTGGCGCACGGGTATAAAATATTGTCTTCTTTAAAAATATGGTCTCTTAACAAAGAAACTATTGCTAAAGCATTTTCTTTTATTTTATCCTCATTAACATCTTTGACCGCTTTTCTTAATTCTTTTACCAAGCCCCTTTTAATCTCATGTTCGGCCAGCATAACGCCGATCGGACCGCCCTCATTGGGTATCCCCTTTTTTTCCAAAGCTGGAAATAAAACTTTTTCTTCTTTGTGGTGATGGGGTTCGGCATAATTTTCCGTAAATTCTAAAAATTCTTTGACTTTATCCAGGTCAAGTGTCATGCCGACTGCCTTTTCTAATTCATCAGTTTTTGCCAATATTTCTTTATGATTGGCCGTTAATTCCTCTATGCAATTGTGATGCTCGCAGCACTGTGGCATAATGTTTTAATTTTAGCAAATTATTCCACCTCCGAGAAGCTCCTGCCCCTTGTAAAAGACAACCGACTGGCCGGGAGTCACGGCCCGCTGGCTGACCTTGAACTTTAAACTATAAACTTTGGGCTTTAATTCGGTAATTACGGCTGGAACTGCCCTATGGCCGTATCTGATCTGGGCATTAACTTTTAACGGCAGCTTGGGAGTTTTACCCGAAATCCAATTCACGAATTTAGCGACTAAACTTTTGCTCCAAAGCGCGGAATCTTTAAGAATGGGGGCGACAATTAAAATATTTTTCTTCGTGTCTTTGCCAACAACGTAGTATGGCCCTCCAGACAACTCAATGCCCTTTCTTTGGCCGATGGTATAAAAGGGCAAGCCCTGATGGCGGCCGATTTCTTTTCCCTCTGAAGTCATAATCAAACCCGGCTTTGGCTTTAAATACCTTTTCAAAAAATCATCCAATTTATCGGGAACAAAACAAATTTCCATGGATTCAGGGATATTCAGCACAGGCAATTTAAATTTTTTTGCCAGCTTTCTGACATAATTTTTCGTGTAGCTCCCAACCGGGAATAAAACTTTTTTCAACTGGCTTTGGTCCAATTGCCATAAAAAATAACTCTGGTCTTTCTTTTCATCCCCGCCCCGATATAATTTACCCTGTCTTAATCTGGCATAATGACCTGTCGCTATAAAATCAGCATTTAATTCCAGCGCTTTTTTCAATAATAGTCCGAATTTTATTTCCTTGTTGCAAATCACGCAGGGATTCGGAGTAATCCCCTCTTTATATCCTTTTAAAAATTCATCAACGATTCTTTTCTTGAATTCCTTTTCGAAATTAAAAACGTAAAAAGGAATTCCCAATATTTTGGCCACCATTCTCGCCCTTCTTTCCGAATCCGGTGAACAGCATCTATTCCAACCGCCCTGACCATCCGGCTCTTTCCAGAATTTCATAAAAACTCCGACAATATTATAGCCTTGTTTTTTTAATAACGCCGCCGCTACGGAAGAGTCTATTCCTCCGGACATAGCTACGACAACTTTTTTGTTATTTCTACTTTCTATTTTTCTCATATTTTATAATCTGATTTCTTTTTCCAGCCAGGGGATATGCTGATTTTTTCTTTTCCACCAAATGTCTTCCCAAACGTAATTCACCGCCAGCTGTTTATATTTTCCGTATTTTTCAAAATATTTTATCAGCTTTTTGACCGAGGCCGGATTTTCAGGATTTCGGTTGAAAAATAACTTGGAATAAATCTTCTGCTCCCAAGGTGAGATATGATTAAAAAAATCGTATCTGTGAAAAACATCAAAGAGCAAATACCAAACGGTAGCAGGTCCAACTCCATATAATTTTAATAATTCTTTCATTTGAGTTTCTTTATCTTTTTCTCTTAATTCATTTTCATTGACTAAATCCCGGGCGAAATAATCATCAATTTTCTTGATTGATTTCGCCCGATAACCAACCTTCAGGGTCCGCAACTCATTCTCGCTTACTTTTTGAAGTTCGCCAGGACCCCAAGAGCACCATAATTTTTTGCCGTCAAATTCAAGCAATGTCCCGTAATTTTCCAGAAGCGCTTTAAACATCTGGATAGAACGGTGGACGGGCGCGTTTTGCAAAACAATTCAGATTATTAAGTACTCGTATAAAGAATTTGGGTGGCCTGGCCGCATCCCCCGCCATTTTTTCAAAATTGGCGAAAGAAACTTATCTTTTTTGAAGGTATTATAAAATTCAGATAAATCCAAATTAAAATTATAACGATATTTTATTTCTTCAATAAACGAAGATATAAAATCATCTACCAATTTATCTTTAGCGTAAATTTTAATTTCTACCAGCGGATTATTAACCGTGCCTTTATCAGAAAACTTAAGACCCAATAATTTACCTTTATAATTGCAAGTCTCCCAGCAAATACCCGACTGCCAATAATTATCCGGTGAAGCAAAATGGCCCGGTTTATGAAAAGTCGGGTTAAACGCAAAAGGTTTTCTAGGTTTGATTTTAATGGTTTTTTGCAGTTTTAACTTTATCGGTTTTTTCATTTTATCTTCTGAATTTCACAACCCGAAATGCTTCGGCATATTTATATCCTTTTTTCTTGCCGGACGACCTCGCCCAATCTTTTACTCTTTTCTCCACTTCTTTCAGACTGACTATTTGGCTTTGGTGATAAGACAGGGCCTTAATTTTATCTCCGACGGTCTTGGCAATATCAATAAATTTATTGGGCTTAGGACTGCCAAAAAACCAGATCTCTTTTACCTGATGAGATTTGTATCCTTGCCTTAAAAGTTCCGGGAAAAAAGATTCGTTGCCCGAGGCCGGATAAATTGCGTCAAAAACCGCTTCTCCGGCCAGCCGATGGTCGCGGTGGGAACGATACGGGCTTTCAAAATTAATGGCCGGGTCAAAACTGAAAACTATATCTGGTTTTGTTTTTCTGATTACTTTGACTATTTCTTTTCTTAAAAGCTTAGTATTCTCTATCTCGCCGTCTTTTAATCCTAAAAATATCACCTCCTTAACCCCGACTGCTTTAGCAGCTCTTTTTTGCTCTTCTTTTCTTATTTTCGCCAATTTAGATGCTGAAACTTTAACTTTATGGCTGCCTTTTCCACCATCGCTGATAATCAAATAAACTATCTCGCTTCCCTGGCGGGTTAATTTGGCCGTTGTTCCGGCGCAGGAAAAATCCAAATCGTCCGGATGCGCCCCGATGGCCAAAATTTTATTCGGCTTTTTAATCATGATTGATAATTTTCCCTCCGATTATTTCCAACCTTTCTTTCTCTATAATCGGATAAATAATTTTTGCTAAATTATTTTGGTATCTTTTACTCTCGGCTTTTTTAAAATATAAAATCAATTTTGGATTATACGCCTTTAAATACTTATATAAGCGCTCTCTGATTTTAGGCGAAAGATTGATATGCTCGATATAAATTCTTTTCACGCCGGCTACTTTCAATTCGTGAAAAATTTTTTCCAGTTTTTCTTTTCTTGCCGCAAAATAAGGTAAAAGGGGGCCGACAAAAGCATATGTTAAAACTCCGGATTCGTGTAATTTATGCAAAACCTTAATTCTGGCCAGGGGCGAAGGGGCAAGACCCTCTAAAAATCTGACTACCTTGTCTTCCAGGGTCGTTACGGTCAAGCCCACCTCTATTTTTTTAAGCTTTTTGAAAATATCTATATCCCGCGCCACTAACGGCGATTTCGTTAAAATTCCAATATTTCCCTGGTAATTAAAATTCGCTAAAACTTCTAAACATTTTCTGGTAATTTGATATTTTGCCTCGAGAGGAGAATAACAGTCAGTTACCGAACTGAAAAAGATTGAGCCGAAATCCTTGCTTTTATTCTTTTTCTCAAGTTTTTCCAGTTCATTTTTTAATATTTCTGGCGCATTAATTTTTACGTCTATAAATTCGCCCCATTCCTCCCCGGGATGCCTCCACCTTCCGATAAATGTAGCGTAGCAATATTTACAGCCAAATTGGCAACCGACATAAGGATTGATTACCCAGTCCGCATCGGGCAAGCCGGATTTCGTCAAGACAGATTTTACTTTTATCTCGCGGATTATCATTTATTTGAATTGCTTAAATCCACCCGGACCGATGAATTGAATCTTTTCATTATCAACCAATATCGCCTGCAAATCAGTCAAGGCAAAAATAGGGCAGGAAACTTTATTTTTATTCTCGTTGATAATCGCTTCGTGCACCGGGACATAATGCGAAGAAACGTAAAAATTAACCAGGCCCAAACCTCTTAAATCTTTCAATCCCACCGTATTTTGATCATCGGCGTGCTTCCATTGGGCCATGGAAATATCCGGACAGGTAATATAACTACCGGCGCTAATTCCAAAATAAATGCCTCCCCTATCTAAAAATGATTTTAAGGCTTTAGCAAAACCACTTTCGTTAACATACTTCATTAAATAAAAAGTATTTCCGCCGCCAACTAAAATAACATCACAATGATTAAATTTATCGTTTAAAGATCCTTCTATTTCGTTCCTTAAGTCTATTTCCGTAATCATTCTAAATCCTAAATCCGATAACCTCCGTTTGCCTTCCTCTATATAGGGAGCATCACCCTTTGGGTGGTGAGCTAAAGATGCGGTATTTATTAAACAAATCCTCGCCTCTTCGGGTCTTTTACCGAGTAAATTAAGAAAAGCTTCGGTTGTTTCCGGCACCAGCCCCGCCGATGTTAGAAATAACTTCATGATAATTTTAATTATTTTTTATGGAGTTTTTCTTCGAGCTCGACCAGCCCTTCGTGCTTATGTTCGATTTCTTTTTCTTCTTTCTCTATCCTTTCGTGTTTTGCCTGAAGCTCGGGAGTGATCGGTCTTCCCTGTTTTTTGAAATAATCGTAAATCGCTTCCGACAAGGCGTCCACTGCCAATAAGGAGCAGTGAATTTTTATCAAAGGCACCTGCTTGAATTTTTTAATCAAATCCTCTTTGGTTATTTTTGAGGCATATTCAAGGGTCTTTCCCTTAACCATTGTCGTTAACAGGCTGGTGTTGGCTATGGCCACGGTGCAGCCGAAAGTTTCAAACTTAATATCTTTGATTATTTCCTTGCCGGCTTTATTCTTCTCGATTTTTAGATAAAGATACATTATATCGCCACAATTGTGAACGCAAAAAGCTTCAGAAGTAAAAGAATGGGAACTTTCGACTTCAAGATTATAAACTTTTCCTTGATATTGTTTTTTTATAATTCCAGTAATCGGTGTATAGAGAAAATTATTGTCAAGCCATCCCTTTTCTGAAATATAAGATTTAGGATAATATTTAATGCCGAGAATTAACGCTAATCTTTTTAAGGAATCTCTTTGGC
>CAZWNE010000010.1:0-2580 GCA_964635155.1 uncultured Candidatus Saccharibacteria bacterium | reverse complement strand
CCCTAATTTCTCTCGCTTTCTCTTTATAAATTGATGGTATGATTTTCTGCCTTAAAAGTAACATCTTGATCTGTTGGGCTAATTTGTATGAAATTGTAGAATATCCTGCCCTAGGACCAACTCTATCGACATTAATATAACCGTCTCCCCTCCATAAACTATAGATTAATGGAATTTGCTTTTTGGCAGGAAGATTCATAATAAAATCAGGGAGCATTTTATTCCCCGCACCATTATTAAAAAGTTTTTTAAAGAGTCGCGCTAACCGGGCGCTATACAAACTAACTATAATTGTTTTTCTTCCCAGCAATCTCCGTATCTTTACGTTTAAATTAAACAGTTTCTTTGATATCTTATTTATATCTTCTGCTATGCCCTCTTCATTAATATTTAGTGAAAATGAAATAAAAGTTCTAGATAACTTATCTTGGACGTTTCCCTCCGATAAAAAATAACCAAATAATCTCAACAAATCACTATTAAGAGGAATCTTGCTTGGAATTTCTTTACTCCTAAAATCCCATTTAAGCTTAGGTATATCGATTACTACATACTTACAATCTTTTTTTTCTTTTAATATCGGATATAAAACAATATCGCCCCTTTTTAAATCCTCGGCGTGGTACCAGCTGGCGGGAAGTAATCTTCTATTCTTTGTTCTCAAAAACCTGTCTCCTTTTGGCGGCTTTATCGCTAAAACAAGATGCTCTGGCGTGAGTTGAATTTTTCCTAATTTATTTTTGATAATCAATACTTCTCCGTTGTAATTTCTTTCGGCAATTTTATTGACCTTATTATATCCACCATTATGAGATAAAACTCTTTCCCCCGGAAAGATTTTATCTATTTCTTTTAAATCGTTATTTATATGGATATTCTGTCTTGGCAACAAACAGACCATATTTCCGGCCCGGCCCGAACACGAGGGATTTTTCATCCGGCCCACGTTCTTGGGATTCTTGAAATGCTCCATTATTTCTTTCGAGTAAAGACTCATTTTAGTGGGGAAATTTTCCTTAAATTTTTAATAATTTTCGGCAGAACCTTTAAAAAGAAATCGATATCGCTTTCTTTTGTCCATCGGCCTAAAGTTAACCTTAAAGAACCGTGGGCCTGTTCTGGTTTTAAACCGATGGCCAATAGAACGTGGCTGGGTTCCAACTTGGCTGAAGAACACGCTGAGCCTGTCGAAGTGGCCACTCCCGCCAAATCCAGCTGGATGACGATTGATTCCCCTTCCACGAACTCAAACCAAAAATTAGCATTATTCGCTTCTTTTTTAAAAATCTCGCAGGCCTTAGCAAAGCCGACGATTGCCGGAAGGTTGATGGTAGACGACCTCAATCCTTTCTCTTGGCCGCCGCCGTGCAAAAGGGGCGTAATTTTAACTCCCTCTCTGATAAACAATAAAGCAGCGCCTTTTGGCCCGTACATCTTATGGGAACTGGCCGTCAGCAAATCAATATTCATTTTATTCACATCTATCGGAATCTTTCCCAGGCTCTGCACGGCGTCCGTATGGAATAAAACGCCTTTTTGGCGGCAGATTTTGCCGATTTGGGCAATCGGCTGAATAGTGCCGATTTCGTTTGAAGCGTGGATGATTGAAACTAAAATTGTTTCTTTTTTTATCGCCCTTTTGACGTCTAAGGGATTAATCAGGCCGTATCTGTCAACCGGCAACCGGGTTATTTGCATTCCCTGCATTTCCAGCCAGCGGGCGCTTTCCATCACGCAAGGGTGCTCAATAGAAGAAATAATAATGTGACTAGCACGAGCGATTCCTTTCAAAACCGTGTTGTTGCTTTCCGTAGCCGATCCCGTAAAAATTATCTCGCTGGGTTTGGCCCCAATCAAACCGGCGACCTGTTCCCTGCTCTCTTCCAATGCTGCTTTGGCTTCTTGGCCAAACTTGTGCAGCGACATAGTATTGCCGAATTTTTCCCTAAACCAAGGCCGCATTGCTTTTGCAACGCGGGGATCCACGGGAGTTGTAGCCGCATAATCTAAATAAATATTTTTAAACATGAAACGAGTTTTTTAGAATAAAAAACGAAGTTGAAGATGAAGTCGCTACTTCATCGCCCAAAGGGCATTTTGAAAATAAAACATTTCTCGCACGGATACTTTTTATTCAAATAATAATAAATTTCCCGGCCTGATTTTTTAGCAAAAACTATCCCCGCTCTCTCTAAGGTTTTCAAATGATATGAAATCGTCGGCTGGGTCAAACAAAAACAAGACTCAATTTTACCGGCACGGTTTGGCTTTATCTTTAATTGCTGGATTATTTTTGACCTTGTCCCCTCGCTGATAATTTTCAGGCATTGAGGGCATCTTTTTATCTTCGGCATAGCGTTAAAATAAAAACATATAGATAATCATCTATATATTTTATATTACTAAAAGCAAGGCACTCTGTCAACCCTATTCCACTTTCTCTATAGCGCCGTAAGGACAAACTGATTCTCCGCCGCACTTTTCCATCTTTTCCGAGTCAACAATTTTGGCTTTTCCGTCTTCCTCCATTTCCGCTCCGCCATCGCAGGTGGCAACGCAAATGCCGGCGCCAACGCATTT
>CAZWNE010000009.1:16592-23142 GCA_964635155.1 uncultured Candidatus Saccharibacteria bacterium | reverse complement strand
CCGGCGCCAACGCATTTATCTTTGTTTATTCTATATTTTGGCATGAATTTATAAACTATTTAACTTCCTCAATCGCTTCGTAGGGGCAAACCGACGCCCCGCCGCACTTTTCCATTTTTTCGGAATTAATAATCTTGGCTTTGCCGTCTTTTTCCATTTCCGCTCCGCCCTCGCAAACAGCCACGCAAATCCCGCAACTGATGCATTTTTCTTCAACATTAATAATATCATTATCGGAAATTTTTTCAATATATTTTGTCAAAGCCCGCAAGCTGTTATGGCTGGCAACCACCAAAACATTTTTTCCATCCTTTAAATCATTCTCGATGTATTTTTTAAAAAACGGAACCGCTCTATTAAAAACATCTTTTAAGCTTTCTCCTTCCGGCGGCGCCTGATCCCAGCTTCTTCTCCACAATCTTACCCGCTCTTGACCATATTGCCTTTTGACTTCGTCTCTATTCAATCCCTGCAGTTTGCCGTAATTTCTTTCATCCAGCGCTTTGTCCTCCATGACAGGAATGTTTTTATTTTCAATCACTAGCAAAACAGTTTCTCTGTTGCGAATCAATGGTGAAGTATAAACTTTATCAATTTTAAAACCTGCGAGTTTTTCAGCCACTCCCTTAGCGCTTTCAATCCCCTCCTGGCTTAAAGGGACATCTGTCCAGCCCGTAAACTTATTTTCCTTATTCCACTGCGACTCCAAATGCCTTAATAAAATTAGTTTAGCCATTTTTTATCTCTTGTTCTATTTTAAGTAATCTGTTGTATTTTGCCATTCTTTCTTTAGGGAAAGGCGCGCCGGATTTAATAAAGTCGGCGTTAATCCCTACAGCCAAATCAGCTATGAAATCATCTCCTGTTTCCCCAGCCCTGTTTGACACCATAATCTTCCAGCCAAAATCTTTGGCTAGTTTTGCCGCCTCCAAAGTTTCGGTAACTGTCCCAATTTGGTTCGGTTTTAAAATCAATCCCGATATAGACTTATTTTTCCGGGCCTGCTCCATTCTAACCGCATTAGACGCAGTCAAATCATCTCCAAAAATAATCGCCTTTGTCTTTAATGATTTTCTTAATCCGGCAAAACTTTCAAAATCATTTTCTTGAAAAGGGTCTTCAATGGAAATTATCGGATATTTCTTAGTCAAACTTTCATAAAAACCGAGCAGTTCTTTTTTGGAAAAAAAATTACCTTCAGCTTTGTAATAATTGCTCTCAAAAAATTCGGACGAGGCAGCGTCTAAAGCAATTTTAAAATTATCTTTTTGCCCCGCCCTTTCCCCTGCTTCTGAAATAAAATCTAAGGCCTCGGAAATTCTTTTTACGGGAGGCGCGAATGCGCCCTCAGCGCTTAATCTGACATTTTTTTTGCCGAATTTTTTTTCCAGAATCTTTTTTAATGCCTGATAAATCGCTTTCCCGGCTTTCAAGTTCTCTTGAAAGGTTTCTTTTTGGGGAATCACCATAAATTCCTGGAAAGCCAATCCCGCTTCCCCGTGCTTTCCGCCTTCAATCATATTAAACGAGGGTTTGGGTATATTTTTGAAAGAAGAACTTTCTCCGGCCAATTGCGCCAAATATGAATAAAGGGCTAGCTTTTTTGCCTTAGCGCCCAGGCGGCAGACTGCGATGCTGACAACTAAAATAGCGTTAGCTCCCAAACGCGATTTGTTTTTGGTGCCGTCGAGCTTTATTAAAACCTCGTCAATCTTTTTTTGATTTAAAAAGTCCTCTTTCGCCAAAGCCGGAGCGATAATCTTTTCTATATTTTCAATGGCTTTTTTTACTCCTTTGCCGTCTTTATCTCTTAATTCCACGGCTTCGTATTTTCCAGTAGAAACGCCCGAAGGCATCGAAGCCAAAAACTTAGCCGAGCCATAAGTCAGCTCGGCTTCAACCGTCGGATTGCCCCTTGAATCTAAAATTTCTTTGGCTTTAATGCTTATCATCTAGATATCTATAAGCAGCCAGAGCCGCCTTAGTCCCTTCGCCAGCCGCAACGACAATCTGTTTTATTTTAACTTCCGTCACGTCGCCGGCTGAAAAAAGACCCGGCGTTTTTGTCTGGCAGGTGTAGGGGTCAATTTTAATTTCATCTTTCTCGTTGAAATCAACAAGGTCTTTAATAAATGAAGTGGCGGGCATATAGCCGAGTTCCGCAAAAACGCCCTGCACGTCCAGAGATTTATTCTCCCCCGTTAATCTCTGCTGATAAATTATTGAACTTACAAATTTATCGCCTTGGATTTTTTTAATATCCGCGGAAGTAATAATTTCAATATTTCCGGCTTTTTGAGCCAGCTTTTGATTTGTTTCATCGGCCCTGACCTTGGGACTATATTCCAGAATATAAATTTTTAATGCAATTTTGCTCAAAAATAAAGCGGCTTCAAAGCCGGAATTGCCGCCGCCGATAACCGCCACGGTTTTATTGGAAAAAAGCGGGCCGTCGCAAGTCACGCAATAGCTTACGCCCCTTCCGATAAATTCTTTCTCGCCTTCCGCTTCCAACGGCCGGGGATCGGCGCCCGAAGCCACAATAACCGCTCTGGCCTCAAACAGATTTTTATTTTCTGTAGTTACGCAAAAAATATCTCCTCTTTTTTCTACTTTGACAACCGCATCTATTTCAATATCTATTTTCTGTTTTCTTAATTGCGCTTCAAATTTCTGGATAAGTTCAACTCCCGAAATTTTTTCAAACCCGGGAAAATTTTCGATAGCTACGGTTCCTTTGGCCATTTGGCCGCCAAATTCCTTGGTGACCAATAAGGCATTTAATTTGTGCCTGGCAGCATAAATGCCGGCTGTAATTCCTGAGGGCCCTCCGCCAATAATAATCAGGTCGTAAGTCATAGCGATTAAGCGCGGATAACGTTGGGAATTTCTTCTATTAAGTCGGCGGAAGTCATTGACTCTCCCAGTTTTTTTGCCGCTAATTCTCCGGCTGAACCGTTAATATAAGCCGCAGCTTGTCCGGCTAAAAATGGTTCTATTCCCCGAGCCAGCAAAGCGCCGGCTATTCCGGCTAAAGTATCGCCCGTCCCGCCATCTGTCATATAAGGAGAGCCAGTTCGGTTTAAGGCCACTTCTTTCCCATTAGAAATAATATCGGTCGCCCCTTTTAATAAAATTGTCGCCCCCAACTTCTCTGCCTCCTCCTGGACTATTTTGATTTTCTCTTCATCTGCTAATTGATAAACTTGTCTTCCGGTTAAAATAAAAAATTCGTAAGTATGGGGAGTAAATAAAAAATTCTTTCCCTTAACAACCGAGGGTTTCTCGGCAACGGCATAAATAGCGTCGGCATCAATTACCGCAGGGACCTGAATCCACTCAAGATATTCTAAAATCGCTTCTTGAGTTTCCCGGGTCCGACCCATACCCCCACCGATAACAACCGCTGTTTTCCCGTGAGAAACTTCTTTAGCTGCTTCGGTCATTGACATAAGAGTGGCCAAATGCTGCTTGGCAAGCCATTTTCCCTCTAAAGGATAAACCGCCATAATCGGCGAAAAAGAAGCGATAATGTCGGCCGCTCTTTTTGGAGCGATGATTCTGGCCATATCCACTCCGGCCTTAAAAGCCGCTAAGGTGGAAAGAGCCGGTGAGCCGGAATAAAAATCCGAGCCGCCAATAACAACAAGCAAACCAAAGTCGTATTTTTTGGAATTCTCGGGCCTTTTGCTATAAATTTCTTTTAAAATATTTTGGGTAACTTCTAACATATTTTTTAGTTAATTATCGAGTCCCGCCTTGCGGGACGAAGATGAAGATTAAGCATTGCTTAATCGACCTTTCTTCTTAAAAAAGCGGGCGTTTGCCAAGCTTGCTCTTCGGCTAAAATTTTTGCTTCCTCCTCTTCCGCTTCCTGCTTTACCTGAATAGCGTTCTTTCTGATTTCTTGTTTGCCCTCCGTAGCTACTGGAATTACCAACGGCAATTTTTTCTGTTTTACCCTCCGTAGCCTTGGCGAGGGAGGGCTTGCCCGCCTAATCTTCTTTTTATTTCTCCGACGCTTCGGTCGAAGCCCCGACCCTTTGGTGTCGGGGTTGTTTTTTTTCTTTTCCGCTTTTATTTTTATCTTTCTCTTTGCTTTAGGTCTCGGAAGATCCCCAAAAAAATCCCTCATCTGGCAGCCAACGGCCAAAAGCGTGGTTTTAATAACGCCTTTGTATTTTTTATCCTGCAATACGCCAAAAATAATTTTGGCTTCCGTGTTGGTTAAATTAAAAATTGTTTCGGAAATCTGGTTTACCTCCGACAATTCCAAATCTTTTTCTCCCGCGATATTGAATAAGGCTCCTTTGGCCCCCTTCACATTATAGGGGAAAAGCGGCGAATTAACGGTTTTTTCAACCGCCTCTTTAGTCGCCCCTTCCGATCTCTGGATTTCAACGGTATTTAAAAAAGCCAGCTTTCCCGTGCCAGATAATATGGTTCTCAAATCGGCAAAATCAATATTAATAAGACCGGGCTGGAAAATTATTTCAATCAGGCCCTCTAACGCCTTGGCTAAAATTTTATTAATTTCAGAAAAAGCGCTGCTCAAGGGCGTGGTCTTGTCCACAAGTTGAAAAATTCTTTCGTTAGGCACTACGACAAAAGCGTTGACTTTTGATTTCAAATTATCCAAGGCCTCTCTGGCAATTTCTATTTTTTTTGCGCCCTCAAATTTAAAAGGCAGGGTAAAAATTCCCAGAGTTAAATTCCCCAGCCCCCGGGAAACCTTAGCAAAATACGGACTGGCTCCAGAGCCCGTACCCGAACCCAAAGTGGCAATTAAAATCACTAAATCCTGGTCTTGAAATATTTTTTTTATTTTTTCTTTATCGGCTTCGGCCGCCAAGGCGGCAATTTCCGGATTCGTCCCTGTTCCCAAGCCATGAGTAAAACTCTCTCCGAATTGTAAGGATATTACTTTTTTATTGATATGCCTTAGGGCTTGAGAATCGGTATTTGCCGCCACAAAAGAAGCTCCCTTGACCCGGTTAGCAATCTCTGAAACAATATTGCCCCCGCCGCCGCCAATGCCGACAACTCTGATCTTCACCTTTTTAACTTCTTCTGGCTTGACAGAAACAACGGGCTCTTTTTTGATTATCTTCTTGGATTTATGTGCCATTACTTTAATTTAACCTGTCAGCAAGTTTGAGTCAACCCCTTCTTGACAAGGGTTTTTGAGAGTATAATGGAATAATAGTTTTATCGAACAATTAAAGGTCGAAGCATCTTAATAAGCAATTTTAATTATTAAAATTATGTCTGATTTAGCAACCCTTTTCGCTAATTCCCAGACCCAGTGGATTTTAGTTTTAATTGTTGTTGATGTGGCTTTGGGAATTATCGGAGCCCTGATTAAAAAAGATTTTGTTTTGGGGAAATTAGCGGGTTTCATGAAAAGAGGAGTTGTGGCTTATGTTTTCGGTTTTGCCGTTTTAAATGCGGCAACCCAGGCCTTGCCCTCTTTGTCAATGGTTACGAGCGTCGCCTATATTTTAATCGTTTTGGCGCTCGTCGGTTCCATCTTGAGCAATCTGAGAAGGATAGGTTTGCCTGTCCCCCAAATGCTGGGAAAATAAATATTCGATTATCTACAAGTACTTGACAAGTATTTTGTATCTGATAATATTATAATATCACTATGAAAAAGACCCCTGTAGGGCTCGTCCCTATCGGGGGCTTTTTCTTTTTAGAGTTATCTTTTTAGTTTTTCTTTTTGAGTATTAAGATAAACAATAGGAATATTCAGCTTTCTAAGCAAATAAGAACACTTATTGCCCGGAGAAATGATTGCTAAAAAAGAATTTTTTTCTTTTAAAAATTTCACTAATCCGGCGTAATCGCCGTCGCTTGCCACAATAATTTCTTTTTCGCACCGTTTTTCGTAGCAATCAACAACGGCCTTAAGCACTAAATCGGCATCGCAATTACCCTTAACTTTCCCCATTCCATCATACGTTACCTCTTTATACACGATTACGTAGCCCATCTCCTGCAAGCTCGTATATAAATCTTTATTATTCGGCACTAAACCGATAAAAATATATGCTCTTTCAATATTATACTTATCCTTCAGCCATATACGAAAGCGCCTATAATCCAGTTTCCAACCTAAATCTCCAACACCTTTGTGTAAATTCGCAGCGTCAATATACGCAAAATTATTACCTTTTGTTTTCATGCATTTTCCTTTGACAGCATCTTACATAAAGCTACCTCCCTATCAAAAACCTTCTTCCCGATAATATTTTTCTTTAATCCCGTTTTCAAGTTAATTTTTTATTTTTCATCGATATCAGCCCCTTTCTTTATTTCTTCAAATTCGTTTTCAACGGCTTTTAACCTTTCTTTGCTTTTTTTAATGAGGGCCGCGGCTTCCTTCACTTTTTCCAGTCCCTCTTCAACATCAACTTCCTCCTGGTTCTCAAACCAGTCGGTTATTTCCGATAACCTTTTGAGATTACTGCTTAAATCTTTGGTTGATTTTTTGGGCATAGTTTAAGGTTTAAGGTTTATAGTGTCAGCTATTATTGTACCATCTGAA
>CAZWNE010000009.1:10135-16582 GCA_964635155.1 uncultured Candidatus Saccharibacteria bacterium | reverse complement strand
TTTTAAATCTATATTCTCCCCTATCGCGGTGTCTTTCAATTTTCTTATTATCTTGCCTTGGCATCTGGCTATGCTGTATCCCAATTTCAATTGCCTTTCCGGATTATTCAAAAATATTATTTTAGCCGAGTTTTCCAACTGCTGGCCAACCCTGGATACTAGCGACTTAAACCCGAAAATCAATTCTTCCCGCGTCTTCTCCAAGCCAATCTTACCATTTTGGATAATATTTTCTAATTTTTGTAAAGAAACATTTAACGCGGTTTCAACCAGTAAATCAACCTGCCTCCAGGGTTCTGTAAGCGTGGTGGCGGCAATGCTGGGAGTGGAAACTGCCACGTCAGCGGCCAATGCCACCAAAGGCGCGTCTTTATGGTGGCCGATGGCGGCAATAACCGGCACCTTAAAACTTGCAACTTCTCTGACTAATAACTCATTATTAAATGCCATCATTGATTCCAATGACCCGCCACCCCGCATAATGACCAAAGCTTCAATATCCTGTTTTTTAAATGTTCTTATTGCAGATATTAAATCTTCAACCGCGCCCTGGCCTTCAACCCGAGAATCTATCAACTTGATTTTAAATCCGTATTTGCCAAGATTGCTTAAAAAATCCGCCAGGACCGCACCCTGCTTGGCGGTAATTATCCCAACTTTGTGAAGATACTTTGGAATTTCTCTTTTTCTTTCTTTGGTAAAAATTCCTTCAGCTTCCAGCTTCTTTTTCAGTTTTTCGTATTCTTTCTGCAAAGTCCCCTCGCCCGCATATTCAATCGTTTCGGAAATGAAAGACAATCTTCCCGACGCAGGGTATATTTCCGGATACCCCTCGGCAATAATTTTTAACCCTTCTTCCAGTTTAATGCCGAAAAGATTATATTTTGACTTCCAGCAGATGCATTTTATCATAGCCCCGTTTTTTTCGTCTTTCAAAGAAAAATAAACGTGGCCTGTCGGCCCGAAGCTAACTTCCGACACTTCGCCGATAATTTTCGCCTTGGATCTTTTCAGCCCGATATTCAAAAGCTCCACGTATTCCGAAATCGAAAAAATTATTTCACTAGGCGCCTCCATGGTTTTAATATATCATCTTTCGGCAAAGTCGCAGATATCCTTAAAATCACAAAAGGCGCACTGCCAACCGGGAGTCGCCTTAAAATCGCTTGTTTTTATTTTTTCTATTTCTTCGATTATTTTTTCTTTCATTTTTTCTATTTCCGCATCTTTGCCCAGGAAAGATATTTTTTTGTTCTCGTTAAGATAATGATAAATAAGCTCTTTTGGCCTTATTCCGAAAACTTCTTTGGCCGCGATCTGGTAAATCAGCAACTGGTCTTTTTCATCTCCCTCTAGTTTTTCCTTGGAGTTTCCGGTTTTATAATCCACGATCACCACGCCCCCTTCCTTTTCGTCGATCCGGTCTATCACGCCCCTTAAAGTATACCCGTTGATTTTCAAATTGAACGGCATTTCCAAGGCCAGCTCATTGTTTATTTTTAAAATTTTAGGCGGTCCGCCAGCTGGCGGGTTTGAAAATTCTTCGTAAAATTCCTTGATTATCTTTTTGCCTAATTTATAGTATTCTTCCTTTTGCTTTTTACTTTCATACCATTCCCCTATCCAGTTCTTTTCATAAGTCTCCTCCAGGTCGGAAAATTTTCCTTGGGGCTGTTTTACCTCTTTTTTTATGCCAAACAAATTTTCCTGCTTCTTACCGGCGACTTCATTGGCCTGCTTTAAAAAATCCTGCAGAGTATTGTGCATTGTTTTTCCGAAAGAAAAAGACGCCTTCCCTCTTACGGGCACCTTGAGAACAAAGGCAAACTTGTATTGCAAGGGACATTTTCTAAAAGCTTCCAATTGGGAAAAAGAAAAATGATCTGGTAGAAAGGGCGCGATATGGCTGCGAATGGAGGGGTTAGGGTGCGGCGAGTCCCGCCATATAGCGGGACGAGTAGGGAGAACGGAATGAGCAGCCATATCGCGCTCTCCAAACCCCATTTCAATCAAAAATCTTGATAATCCTTTTTTCCTGGCGAGGCCATAATCTTCAGCCGAAGTGAAATATAACCCGCACTTTGCCCTGGTCATTCCCACATAACAAATCCTCCTTTCTTCCTGCAAATGAATATCGCCCTCTGGTTTTATGTCTTTAATCATCTCTTCTGGCAATTCAATCAAATCCTTGCGTTCAATTGTCGGAAATCTCTTATCCACCATATTCACCAGGAAAACATATTTAAACTCCAGGCCTTTGGCCCCATGGATAGTCATAACCTTTATCATATCCGGGCCCTGTTCCGGGTCAAACTCTAATCTCCCCTGCTCGCCCGATTCCAATTCAAAAGTTATTTCTTCCATAAAATTCCTTAAGCTTGGCTCTAAGTCCGTTTCTTCAAACACCTTTATTCTTCTGTAAAACTGATTAAGCAAGTCCACCTGCTCCTTGTCGTCTTTATTTATTAGATATTTCAAGTAGCCGGAATCATCCAAAAAAGCCGATAATATCTCCAAAACCGGCTTTTCCTTAGCCATTAGGCTATGCTTTTTTATTAAACTGGAAATAAACATTATTTTTTCTTGCGTTTTTGAGGAAATCCCCTGGATTAACGGCAATTCTTCCATCGCCTCATAAAGAGATTTTGTCTGTTTATGGCTGTACTGGGTTAATTTGGCTATGTCTTCGTAAGGAATATCAAGAAACGGGAGATTCAAAATCCGGTAAACCGCCGGGCTTTCGTGATAATTATCCAGAAGCTTAAAATAAGAGATGATATCCAGGATAACGGGCTTTGAATAAAGCCCTTTTGAAGCCAAAAACTGGTAAGGCAGGCCCGCTCTTTCCAAGGCTCTAACAAAGGGGCCGGCCGCATCATTAGCCCTGACTAAAATGGCAAAATCATTATAGGTTGCTGTTTTATCTTTTTTTAATATTTTCAGGATTTTATTTATTGTTTCATTAACTTCCTCGTCTGAAGTTCTGGTATGGATATGCTCTATCGTGCCCTTGCTTTTGTCTTCGGCGATTAATTTCTTGTCGATTTTATTCACAAACTCAAGCCGGTCGGGATCATTGGCTTTGATGAATTTATATGCCTGGTCCAAAATATTCTGGCGAGACCTGTAATTTTTCACCAGCGACACCTGTTTAGCTTTCGGAAAATCTTTTTTAAAATTAATGATATTGGAAAAAGAAGCTCCCCGCCAGCGGTAAATCGCCTGGTCGTCGTCGGCGCATACCGTAATATTGTTTTTCGGTTCAGCTAATATTTTTACTAGTTCATATTGGCTAAAGTTGGTATCCTGGAATTCGTCCACCAATATGTATTTGAACTTTTCGCGGTATTTTTGCAAAATCAGCGGCCTCTGCTTGAATAACTGCAAACAGTAATTTATCAAATCCCCGAAATCCAAACTGCTCGCTTCCAGAAGCAATCTCTGGTAAGCGTGGTAAGCATTGGCAACTTCTTTTATCCTTTCCGTTTCAACACCTTCCGGGGCGTCGTCCCTGGTTTTTAACTGTTCCGCGTATTTTAAATAATCTTCAGGATAAATCCCCTGGTCTTTGCAGTGGGAAAAATGAGAAATCAGGGCCTGGATGAATTTTGTCGGATTTCCCAGGGGTTTGTAATAATCAAGGTTAAATTTATCCAGATTCTGGCGGATTAAAAGCCAGCCCGATGTCGGGTTTAAAACCTTAAAATCGGCCGGCAAGCCGATGTCCAAAGCATGGTCCCTTAAAATCCTTTCGCAAAAAGCATGGAATGTGGAAACCCATAAATCCACGTAGCCTAAAGGCAGCAATCTATCCACTCTTTCTTCCAGCTCCCCGGCGGCTTTGTCGGTAAAGGTGACGGCTAAGATTTCTTCGGGTTTTGCCAGGCCTTTATCTATCAAATAAGCAATTCTCTGGGTAATAACCGTTGTCTTGCCGGTCCCAGCTCCCGCCACAATCAAAAGCGGCCCTTTTTCATAAACCACCGCTTCCCTCTGCTCTTTGTTCATCAAGTTTTTATTCATTAAGTTCGATGAGATAAATCTCATCTTTCGCTCAATTTATATTTATCCATCGAACTTCGAAATGAAATAAATATTTCATTGAGCAAACGCAGATAAAGATGAAGTCGCTACTTCATCGCCAGTTTTCCCAAATCCAGCGCCATCAACTTTATGGTATCAAAAAATCGCCCGGCTGGCGATTTCAAGTTATTGAGGTCTGTTAAAGTCTGGCTTCAACAGACCTTCTTTGATTTAGGGTATCCCTTTACAAATATGTTATACCAACCTGTAAACTTTTCTGCCATCTTTTTTTCGTATGCTTCTTGAAATATTTTCCTATCTAATAATTCATAGATTTTATCGAATAAAAATTTAACATCTTTACCGCTTTTATCTAATCCCATTACCTCTGAAAGAGATTTGCCGCCATTATATATCCGCAGGTCGGAATCAATATGGTCTAAAAATTTATTGCGAGCTTCCTTAATTTTTTCAAGAGTGCTTTCACAGCCAATAAGTCGAGACTTGTTTGCTATCCGACAGAAAACAATATTATCTACTTCTTTATTAGATTTTTTATCGAAATGGGAAGGTTTATCAAATATATTTGCCAAATAAGATAAGTAGCCGAATTCCGAAATACGGAGCATAGTATTCCAAATATGCTCAAAATTTATATCTTCTTTAATCCTGTTGTGATATATTTCCCCGCCGATTCCTTTGAATTCTTCAGTTCCGTCAAATTCCTTAGGCCCATCGTGCCCGATTCTATTGAAAAGAAAATATTCATAGGTCTCATCAATGTAATCCAAAAGCACACCAAGTTCTTTTTCTGATAATATTTTGCCTTGTTCTTCCATAATTTTATTTCTCAATTAATTCTTCGAGTTTTTATTCATTTTTTCTAAAAAATGAGTAGATTTTACGATTATCGTCCGGTATGAGAGGCGATGGACACTGCAGAAAAAATATCACCGCCTGTCCGTAAAACTTTTAGTTAGACGAGTGTTAGACGTCCGACGTCTAACACTCCTTTAACTTAAATTTTTATTATCCTTTTTTGAACTTCAGTAGTTATAACCAATTTATAGTCCTTGGTTACATAGCAGTTTATTTCGCTTCTAATACCAAATTTATTATTGAAATAAAGCCCAGGCTCAATAGTAAATGGTATTTCCGGTTTCAATCGCGATTTGCTTTTCTTTCCAAACCTGAAATATTTTCCATGGCATTCTTTTTTCCCTAAGCTGTGGCCGGTTCCATGAATAAAGTATTTATCAAGAAAAAACTTTTTAAAATAATCTCTGACGGCCGTGTCAACGATTTTCGTTTCGGGAAATATTTTATTCTCTAAACTTCTCTTAATGAATTTTAAAGCAAAATCCCTAGCTTCAATAACTTTTTCAAATGCTTCTTTAATTTCTTTGGGTATAATTTTGCCAGAGTAAAGCATCCAGGTTATATCGGCGAAAGGAGATCCTTCTTTCAATCTTGCCCAAGTATCTATTAAAATTAGGCTGTTGTTTTGTATTATTTTTGATTTAGTTCTTGTTGGAAAATAATGAGGAATTGCAGCATGCTCGTTTACACCGACAATCTGTACGGACTCCTTCTCGTCTGCTAAAAGACCTCGCTTTTTATACCTTGAAATAATAAACTGATGAACGTTATATTCGGATATTCTACCAATGTTTTTACTAATGTATCTAAAAGTTTCCCGATTAACTAACCACAATCTCTCAGCCGCAATTTTATGCCTTTTAATATCTTCTTCCGTCATGATCTTATTGCTACTCTATATCAATTATTTTATATTCTGTTTTGCCGGAGGGAGTGTTGATTTTGACTATGTCCCCTTTTTTCTTATTCAAAAGCGCGCTGCCCAAAGGCGACTTAAAAGAAACCTTGTTTTCCAGAATATCCGCTTCTTCGGGCGCTACAATCTGGAACTTGTCTTCCCCGTGAATAGAACTCAAAGAAACGCAAGAGCACACTTGGACCTTGTTGCTTTCTTTCTTTTCAACCACTTCGGCGTTAGCGATTATCCCCCTTAACTCTCTAATTCTTGCTTCAATAAAACCCTGCTCGTCTTTAGCAGAATCGTACCCGGCATTTTCCTTCAAGTCGCCCTGGGCTATGGCCTCTTTTAGTTTTATGGCTACTTCTTTCCTGGCCGTTGTCTTTAAATGCTCCAGCTCTTTTTTAAATTTTTCCAAACCCTCTTGGGTTAAATACTTTGCCATATAACGAATTTTTATGTAATAAAAATGAAGTTGAAGATGAAGTCGCTATTTCATCGCACTTTTATTCTATCCCTTCGCTTTACCCGAGACAAGCAACTCATTGAGCCATTTTTTAAAAATTATTTTAAACCAGGCGGTATATTTATCAGGGTTTTCTTTTACGTCTTCTTTGAAGTATTTCAATTTTATCCACTTCCAGCCA
>CAZWNE010000009.1:0-10122 GCA_964635155.1 uncultured Candidatus Saccharibacteria bacterium | reverse complement strand
TTCGCTTTATAAATAAAGCTGAAAACTTCTTTTAATTTGCAGGAAATGCCCATTTCTTCCTTTAATCTTTTCTCGGCTTCGTCCTTTGTTTTTTTATTCGGCCGGGGATGCGAACAGCAGGCATTGCTCCAAAGGCCGCCCGAATGATATTTTGATTTGGCTCTTCTTTGCAAAAGCATCTCTCCTTTTTTATTAAAAATAAAAATTGAAAAACACCGGTGAAGCTTGCCTTCCTGGTGAATTTTCAATTTTTCCCCAACTCCCTTTATATTATCTTTTTTATCGACAAGAATAACTTTTATCAAGGTATCTCTAGGCATATATCTATTATATACACTATATGCACGAAAAAATCCCCTTTATCGGGGATTTTTTCTAGTGTCGAGTTTACCAGTTTCTGCCGCCACGATCTCCTCCGCCGCCAAATCCGCCCTCTCTCGGAGCCCTGGGCTCCATAGGACGAGCTTCGTTCACGGTGACATTTCTGCCATCAAGATCCTTGCCATTGAACATTTCAATAGCTTTCTTGGCTTCATCTTCGGTAGACATCTCCACAAAACCGAAACCCTTGGAACGGCCTGACATCTTGTCCATGATAATAACAGCCGATTCAACAGTTCCTGCTTTGGAAAAAGTATCTTTCAGAGTATTTTCGGTGGTGTCAAAAGACAACCCGCCGACGAATAATTTCGTTGCCATGTTTATATGCTTAATAAATACACTTAACAACAAGCCGACTAACTTACTGTTACTATTTAACTCTACCATATTGTCAAGGAATAAGCAAGACGTCCTATCCCAATAGTTTTCCTTCGCCGTCTATTTCGCCGTTAAAAATCCTGGTTGAGGAAATCGGCTTACCATCTTCAGCCATAACAAAATCTATTTTCACTATTTCAATCGGTTTTTTATTCAATTTCTGGCGCTCCTGGCTGATTAAAACCGCGGTATCATAGGTTTCCGGAGAAACAACAATATAATCAAAATCTTCTTTCAAAGTCGGCCCGAATTTATCGCTTATTTCCATAATTTTCGCCACCTTGCCCATTCTCTCAATCCAACCTTCCAACGCCCTTTTTCTGTCTTCGTATCTGCCAACTTCTCGGCTTCTCCATGTCTTAGCCATCTCATCTGAAACCAAGCCGATCGTCACTTCTCCCAGCGAAAACGCTTTCAAAAGCAGCGCCCTATGCCCGGCGTGCAGAAAATCAAACGTTCCCCCGACAATAACTTTAGCCATAAACCAAGCTTTCGCGTAGCGAAAGTGAAGGTGAAGATGAAGTCATAGCTTCATCGCCTTTTTTAAATTAAATATTTTTTCCCCTTAAGCTTGTCCGGCAAAAAAGATTCTTTAGAATATTTGTCATAGCCCTTGCCGTAATCCAATTCTTCCATAAAATCGGTTACGGCATTTCTCAATTTCAAGGGTATGGGCAGGTTTCCGTATTCTTTTACATCTTTCATCGCCGCCATAAAAGCATTGTAAGAACTCCTGTTTTTCTTGCATTGGCACAAATAGCAGACTCCGTGGGCTAGATTTATGCCGCATTCGGGCAAGCCGATTGTTTCCACAGCCCGGAAAACATCGTTGGCCACCACCAAGGCCGCGGGGTGCGCCAAGCCCACGTCCTCTGAAGCGAAAATAACCATTCTTCTGGCTATAAACTTGGGATCCTCCCCGGCGTCAATCATGCGGGCAAGATAATACAAAGCGGCGTCTGGCTGACTTGCCCTCATGCTTTTAATGAAGGCAGAAATAGTATTGTAGTGTTCCTCCCCCACCTTATCATATCTTAAAAACTTTGACTGGAGGGCGTTTTTCAAATTTTCCTTGGTAATTTTCTTATAAAGGTCGCTCGTGCTTTCCATAATGCTTATGGCCTGCCTGGCATCGCCATTGGCCATATTAATAATCCAGTCCTCGGCCTCCTTATCCATTTTTAATCCTGTTCTTTTGATAATGGCCCGCATATCATTTTCCGACAGCTCGTCTAAAACAAAAACCCGACATCTAGACAGCAGAGCCGGAATGACTTCAAAGCTCGGGTTTTCCGTTGTCGCTCCGATAAGCGTTATCTCTCCCCTTTCAACAAAAGGAAGCAGGAAGTCCTGCTGGGCTTTGTTGAAGCGGTGGATCTCGTCTAAAAATAAAACCTTGGGTAAACCGCCCGAATCCTCTTCTAATATATTTTTAATATCCGCTTTCCCGGCCGAAACCGCTGATAATTCATAAAGCTTGGCGTTCAAACTCTTGGCGTATATTTTGCCCAAGGTTGTCTTGCCAGATCCCGGAGGCCCCCAAAGGACAAAAGAAAACAAATGCTTCTTTTCAATGGCAATATTCAGGGGTTTGCCTTCCCCCACTAAATGCTCTTGGCCGAAAAATTCCTCCAATTTTTTCGGCCTTATTTTTGACGCTAGCGGCTCCATATCTTAGCAATGGCCATCAAATCGGCTTTTGATATTTCTTTTTTAGTGTCGGCTAGTTTTTTGAATTTTAAAAATGCTCTTTCAAGCTCTTTCGGGCCGAACTCATATCCAAGCTGTTTTAATTTATAAGAAAAGGCGTGCCGGCCCGAATGTTTGCCCAAAATTAAACTTTCTTGATTAAAACCGACGTCTTCGCCGTGAATAATCTCGTAGGTCTCCCTTTTCCTTAAAATTGCATCTTGGTGCACGCCCGCCTCGTGCCGGAAAGCATTTTCCCCAACAATAGCTTTGTTGGGCGCTACGGGAAATCCAGTCAATTTACTGACTAATTGCGAGGTTCCGTAGATTTTTGATTTATTAATGTTGGTTTTTAAATTGTGAAAAATATCTTTTCTCGTATCCAAAGCCATAACCACTTCTTCCAGAGAAGCGTTGCCCGCCCGCTCGCCAATTCCATTAACGGTGCATTCAACCTGCCTGGCTCCGTTTTTTACCGCGGCTAAAGAATTGGCCGTGGCCAAGCCCAGATCATCATGGCAGTGCGCCGATATGACCGCCTTATTAATATTGGGAACTTTTTCCTTAATCGCCTTAATCAAATCGGCATACTCCCAAGGAGCGCTGTAACCGACCGTGTCCGGGATATTTATAGTGGTGGCTCCTGCCTTAATTGCGCTTTTAATAATCTTGAATAAAAATTCCTTTTCTGTGCGGGAAGCGTCTTCAGGGGAAATTCCACATCCCTGAAATATTTCTTGGCGTATTTCACAGACCAAATTGCTAAATCAAAAATCTCATCTTTCGTTTTCTGGAATTTATGCTCCCTATGGATTTTGGAAGTAGCCAAAAATACATGTATGCGAGCGCTCTCGGCATTTTTAATAGTATCATAAACCGCATCCATATCTTCTTTTATCGCTCTGGCCAAACCGCAAATAATCGGACCTTTTACGAATTTGGCGATAGATTTTACCGCTTCAAAATCCCCCTTTGAGGCAACAGGGAAACCGGCCTCGATAACGTCCACGCCCAAATCCCGGAGAGCCCTGGCGACTTCCAGCTTTTCAGCTTGCGTCAAAGAGGCGCCGGGCGCCTGCTCGCCGTCGCGCAACGTCGTATCAAATACGATAACCTTGTCGTTCATATCATTTATTCTACTTTGTCTGTTTAAAGCCCGCAAGATGATGTAAAAAGTTCATTTCCGAAAAAGAAAAAGTCCTTGCAGAAAATAAATCCCGCAAGGGCTTAAAGGTCCGATCCAAACATCTTCTCGAGCGTTGATTCGAGTCGATCTCTTGCGCCAGAGCCTGAGGGTAAAAGAGACCGCCAATAATGAACGATCTTCTGTATCGCGATTCTCTCATTGGCCTCTTTCTTCGCTTGGTCATAGTGAACGCCCACTTTAAGTTCCATTTGGAGATCGAGCATCTCTGCTCGATAATTGGTGGCAATAGCCATAAAAAGAAGAAAATTGAAATCTTCCTGTCCCCCCCAACTATCGCTGATTGGGTTGAAAAATCCGAGTTCTTGTAAAACGGCAAGTTTTATTGCCATACAAGTATTCCTCGGGTGTCGATAGGAACTTCCTTTTAAATCAGCGAATGTGGTGCCGACCGCCCCTATCAGGTCGCTGCTGTTGAGCCGGGCGATCATCGCATCAAGCTGCTCGGGTGTGAATCTGGCTTCTACCGAGATATTGAGGATATTATAGATCTCGGATTCCCTTCGTAATCGACGAAAAAAATTCTCCTCAATCACGCATTGAATTCCCGCGTTCAATGCGTTGCTCCATGTATATCCTTCCTCTATCACAACGTGGCGTATGCGCTGATTATCAAGCAACGAACCGAGGAATCCTTTTGTTGCCCCTTTATCTTCGGTGCCATGGGTTACTACAATAACCCGCCCAATCCCAGCATCTAACAATAGTTCTACCGCCTGCGAAATGGCAGGGTTCTTGTATGACCGCACTATAGCGGCCGTACGGTTCATCCCACTCGTCTTATCTGTATCCAATATCTCTTCTCCTTTTTTATTTTAAGAACTAACCGCTCCTTTGAATTATATTGTAAAAATATAATATCATTATATTTTTAATTTGTCAATAATTTTAGGGACGCGCTATATGCTGACGATTTGCTCCCAGGGAAGATTTTCTTTGCCAAAATGCCCGTAAGCCGCGGTTTGCAGATAAATCGGCCTCAATAAATCCAATCTTTCAATAATGGCCCTCGGCCGGAAATCAAACTTTTCTTTCACCAGCTTGCTCAAACTTTCCCCTTTTTCATTTATCGCCTCCACCATCAGGGGCTCCACCCTGCCTATGGCATAAGCAACGGAAACCAGGCATTTTTTTGCCAGCTTATTGGCCACTATATTTTTGGCCGCAAAGCGGGCCATATATGCGGCCGACCGGTCAACTTTTGTCGGGTCTTTGCCGGAAAAACATCCTCCGCCGTGAGGTATAAGACCCCCGTAAGTATCAACCATAAGCTTTCTGCCTGTCAGCCCCGTGTCGGCGTAAAATCCGCCCTGGACGAATTTCCCGGTTGGATTGACCAGAATTTCAATGCTGGAAATATCTCTGATAATCGGCTTGATTAAGTATTCCGTTAAAAAATCCCGGATAAAATTCTGGCCGACTTTTTCATCGTGCTGACAGCTGATTAAAACTGTTTTAATTTTTCCATGGTCAACCGTTACCTGGGTTTTGCCATCCGGCTTTAACCAGGAAAACTTCTGATTTGTTTTGCGCAAAATTTCCAACCCCTTGGCCAGCTTATGGGCAAAGACCACGGCTTTAGGCATAAATTCCGGCGTTTCGTTGTCGGCAAATCCATACATAATGCCCTGGTCTCCGGCACCGCCCTCGTCAACGCCCAAAGCAATGTCTGAGGACTGTTTTATAATATTGGTAACAATTTCCAAATTATCCTCGTGTCCGATGCCACGATAAACGATGCCGGCTATTTTCTTAAAATCAACTTTAGCGTTAGTCGTCAACTCCCCGCCGATAAATAAAAACCCGTGGCTGCCCATGGAATTTATAGCCACCCGGCTTTTGGGGTCTTGTTTTAGGCATTCATCAACAATAGCGTCGGAAATCTGGTCGCAGATTTTGTCAGGATGCCCGGATGTAACGCTTTCTACTGTATATGTTTCTGAATTATACTGCATAAATTTTGTGATTATAAAACCTCTTCCCGATAAGGAAGAGGGTCAAAATAAAAAACGACCTTTTATCTTCCCTTTGCAGGGCTGGATGTGGCACTTTATCCTGAGAGAAATCGAAGGATTTCCTCAGGGCAAGTTGTCGACGGGTCATAGAGCCAGATCTCTCGCCGCCTCTTAATAAACTCAATATTTATTTATTAACCGAGTCCCGTTTTACGGGACGAAGGTTGAAGATGAAGTCGCTGCTTCATCGCCTTATTAATATTAACTTTTCTCCAATATGCAAGTCAATACTACTTTTTCCCCAACTTTAATCCTTGCCAAGCTAAAAAACCGGCGGCAACAAATCCCATCCAATTAATCCAAATGGGAACCGGCCACCCGGCAATCAACGCTGGCCAGCCAAAAATAATTCTGGATAAATGGATCAGGGATACTAAAAGAAAAATAACTCCCGCTAAAAACGAATAATTTTTTTGAGACATGTATTTATAATTTTAAAGCTAAAACTATTCGGCCTTTTTTCCATTTTGCCACTTTCCCCTCATTCTGTCCAATAAAAAAACCCGGGAAAAGCAAAAAAAGCTAATCCCGGGACCGGTTTAGGCCGTTTTAACGGCCATGCGAGCGGATAAAAATAGCGCCGAATCTTCTTGCTCTATACCCCTGTGGTCGAAGATGCGAATATTATACTTGCATCCCAGCTTGCATGTTTTCACGTGAGCCGCAGCGATGCGCTCGACAATCCCCTGTGGATCATCTCCGTCCTCATAGTCAACATACCCGCTTGTCCCGCAATATTGGCAAATCCAAATAAAGAAAAGGCCGGCGATCTTCTTTCTCGTTTCCGCCACGAGATTCCTGGCATATTCTTGAAATTTAATTTTCGGCGCCTGAACTCTCCATCTAGTCACCGACTCTGAAATAGTCAGGGGAATCAAAGCGCCGGGCATAATCTTTTCCCATTCGTAAGAAGGGAAATCAACTTCGGAAAGTTCGTGTCGTCTTTTCTTTCCATCCTTTTCATCGATAACAACCATAAATCCCGGGAACTTTTGGACGGCCTCCACTTTGATAATTTCCTGACGCCTGTTAAGCTTAACATTAAAAACAGTCATTATTCTCTCCCTCATTCCGTTATTTTGTCCAAAGACCTCTGAATTAAAATTAATCTATTTTCCAAAAAAATCAAGGGCTGCCAGGCTAGGATTCGAACCTAGATGTATAGATCCAGAGTCTATAATCCTACCATTAGATGACCTGGCAATAAATTAAATTTTTAGATACTTCCTAATAGCTATCAAGCTGGAAATTGAACCCAAGACAGCGCCGGTTGTAATTTGAATAAGCAAAATAAATCCGAAATTGCTCCAAAACATCTTAAGGATATTCAAGTCGGGCAGAAAAACTTGTATTTTAGAGCTGAAAAGCCAAACAACAAAAAATAAAACCAGAATGGAAACAAGGGCGGATATTATCCCGGCAATGGCGCCCTGGGCCAAGAAGGGCCCCCTAATAAACCAATTGGACGCCCCCACCAGCCGCTGAATTTTAACTTCTTCCTGATAATTGTATATTGCCAGCTTAATAGTATTAAAAGTAATTAAAATTGCAACAATAATCAGAATCAAAGAAAATAATATGCCGGTTTTCCCCAGAAAAGAAGTGATGGAAAAAATTCTTTCAATGACGCTTTGCCTTTGGCTGTAATCAATTTTTTCAATAATATCGCTAAGATTCAAATCATCCAGAAAGCTGACAATGGCCTGATATTGACTGGATTCCTTGGCCTGAATTTTTAAAGAAGCGAAAAAGGGATTTATTCCGAGCTCTTTTATGGAGTCCATCAAAACGGGGTTGTTTTTATATCTTTTTTCGAATTCTTCCAGGGCCTGGTCCTTGGAAATATAAATTATTTCTTTGACTTCGGGAATTCTCGCCAGTTCATCTCGGACTCGGAAAATATCCTCTTGTAAGGCAGTGTCTTTAAAATAAACCGAAATATCGGCTTTACTCTCCAAGGAATGAATTAAAAACTGGCTAACCTTTCCCGATAAAAATAAGGAACTCGTCAGCAAAATAGTAATGACTAAAATAAAAATCGTGGCAAAAATCTGGCCGCCGTCACTAATTAACCTCCGGTAACCCAAATAAATTATTCTTTTAACTGAATTTATCATTGATTGAAAAAATTAATGCTCAAAGAGATAAATCTCTTTTCGTCTTTCGCTTCTGTTCGCAGAAGCTCAGAGTATGAATCTCCCCTCTTCTTCGTCTCTGATTATTTTTCCCTTATCCAGAGAAATTACCCTTTTGCCAATGGAATTGATTGTTTCGCGGTTATGAGTGGCTAAAACCACGGTTGTGCCCATTTCATTGATTTTTAACAAAAGCCGGATAATTTCCAATGTATTGTAGGGGTCCAAGTTGCCGGTGGGTTCATCTGCTAAAATGACTTCCGGCCGATGGATAAGGGCTCTGGCAAGCGCCGCCCGCTGGCATTCGCCGCCAGATAACTCTTTTGGGAAATGATTTGCCCGATCCGTCAATCCCACAATTTCCAGAACCTTGGGTACGTCTCTTTCAATATCTTCTTTCCCGGCTCCGATAACTTCCATAACATAGGCGATATTTTCAAAAACTGTTTTAGAAGGAAAAAGCTTATAGTCCTGAAAAACCGCGCCTATCCGCCTTCGCAAATACGGCAAACATTCGGATTTTATTTCGCAGATATCCTGGCCTTCAAAAAAAATCTGGCCTGAAGTCGGCTTTTCTTCAGCCAATAAAAGCTTCAATAAAGTGGTTTTACCTGCGCCCGACCGGCCAGCGATGGAAACAAACTCTTTGGGTTTTATTTCCAAAGAAATTTCTTCCAAGGCCGTGATTTTTTCATCGCTGTTCAAATGAGGAGTATAAATTTTTGTTACTTTGTCAAATTTTATCATCGCCTATATTTTTATTTCAGCTTCTATAAATTCATCCAAATCGCCGTCTAAAACCTTATCCGGATTTGAAGTTTCAATATCGGTCCTTAAATCCTTAACCTGCTTATAGGGATGCAGAACATAGCTTCTTATCTGGTTGCCCCAGCTGGCGGAAATTTTTTCGCCCCGCACTTCTTGCAACTTCTCCTGCCTGGTCTCTTGTTGCAATCGGTAAAGTTTTCCCAATAGTATTTTCATTGCCTGATTTTTATTGTCGCCCTGCAATCTCTCCGACTGGCAAGTTACGATAATGCCAGTTGGCAAATGGGTAATCCTGACGGCCGTTTCTTTTTTGTTGACATACTGGCCTCCGGGGCCGGAAGAGTGGTAAGAATCAATTTTCAAATCTTCGGGTCTTATATTAATTTCCCTTTCATCCTCTCCGATTTCCGGTAAAACTTCAACTAAAGCAAAAGAAGTATGGCGCAGAGATTTTGCCGAAAAAGGAGATATTCTGACTAAACGATGGACTCCGGTTTCTTTGCTCAAAAAGCCGTAAGCGAACTTTCCCTTAATTTCCATGGCCGCTGATTTTAAGCCGATTCTGCCCTCGGGCCCTCCGGCTTCGCCGAACGACTGCTCTAAAATTTTATTTTTGAACCCCTTTCTTTCGGCATATCTTTGATACATTCTTAAGAGCATCGTTGCCCAATCCTGGGCGTCCTGTCCCCCGGCGCCAGAATAAATTGATAAAATAGCGTTTCCTTTGTCGTATTTGCCCGAAAGAAAAACTCGCAATTCCATTTTTTTCAGGTCTTCTTCTGTTTTTATTGATTCAAAATCAATGATTTCTTGCTGTAAATCCGATAATTCTTTTGTGATCTTTATCGCCTCTGCCTGATTTTCCCAAAGACCTGGCCCCTGTGTTCGTTTTTCCAAGAATCCAATCTTTTTTTTCTTATTTTCTATGTCAAAGACGGTCCGCCAAAGAGCGGAGCTTATTTTTTAATTCTCCGGTTTTCTCTGAAATTTCCATATTCTTTTTGAAATATATCATATATTTCGCCAAATAGAAAGAGCCGATGGGCAGAATCGAACTGCCGTCGGTGGTTTACGAAACCACTGCTTTGCCGTTAAGCTACATCGGCTTATAAATAAACTAACTCCAATGCGATTTAATATAATCCTGCGCCTCGCTCATTGTCAAGGTGCTGGTAGTATTTCCAGTCCTGATAAAAAACTCTTCGGCGTTGTTGGATTTTAAATAAACTTCGGAGTCGCTGGGTTTTATTTCAACTAGGCAAATGTCGCGGCCGTCAATTTTTTCAAAATTAAGCTTAACGAACTGTCTAAATCTCGGACTGATCATGCTCTGGAAAATGTGGTTAAAATGGTTTTCAAAGCCGTCTCGGTCCTGGCGCGGCAAAGTTTTATAATCTTGCTCCAAGCCGTAAATGGTTTTATCGTCGGCCACACCAATAATGAATTTCCCTCCGTCGGAGTTTAAGAAGCCGGCGATTGACTTCATTGCCGCTTTTTCCAATCCCTTGTTAATTGCCCGCTGTTTTGAGTCCCATCTTAAGCCTTGTTTAAA
>CAZWNE010000008.1:0-26535 GCA_964635155.1 uncultured Candidatus Saccharibacteria bacterium | reverse complement strand
CCTTCAACTACCATCCACGGTTCGCATCCTTTGCCGGTAACAATCATTGTATCGCCGGGGCTAGCTAATTTCAAGGCCTCCTTGATCGCCTCCCTTCTATCTAAAATCTTTCTGGCTTTTTGGCCAGCGCCTTCGGCCACCTGCTCAATTATTTCCATCGGATCTTCGTCATAAGGGTCTTCATTGGTAATAATAATTTCCTGGCAATATTTCCCGGCTGTCTCTCCCAGTATTTTTCTTTTCCATTTATCCCTGCCGCCGCCGCAAGAGCCCAAAACGCAGATTTTTGGCTTGACGGCTTGATATGCTTTTTCTAAAGCATTTGGGGTAACCGCGTAATCAACAATAACTCTAAAGGGTTCATGAATAACGACTTCCATTCTGCCGGGAATCCCCTCGGCTTTTTCAACCGCTCTTTGACAAATTTCCAAGCTGATACCTTGGGATAAGCCAACGCAAATTGCCGCCAGAGCATTATAGATATTAAAATCTCCTACCAATCGAAGCTTTAACCGCAAGTCGCGATTATTAACGTCTCCTTGTTCTAAGCCATAATTGTATTTTTTCTTTGCCTTAAATTGTAAAAAATAATCGGAGTTTCTGTCATCCATATTTATAATATGAATGTTTTTGACCGCCTGGAATAATTTCCCCTTGGCTTTTTTATAATTTTCAAAACCGCCGTGCCTTTCAATATGCTCGGGCGATAAATTGGTAAAAACTGCCGCCTCAAAATTAATAAACTTGTGCCTGTGTTGTTTTATCCCTTCCGAGCTTACTTCCAAAACCGCGTATTGGCAGCCGGCCTTGACTGCCTGGCTTAAAAACTTTTGGATAATAAAACGGCCGGGCGTGGTCATTTTGAGGGCATTTAACCGTTCTTCTCGGCCAATTTTAAAACTGACAGAAGATATTAAAGCTGTTTTATATCCCGCTTCTTCCAAAACCTTGCTGATTAAATGCACGGTAGTTGATTTGCCGTCAGTGCCCGTGACTCCGATTACTTTTATTTTTCTTGAAGGAAAGCCGTATAAAAATGCGCCCAAAAAAGCCAGCTTAAAATGATACCAGCTGATTAAAAAAGAGGGGATAAATTTTTTAAACAAACCCGCCATCTCACTTTATTTTTATCATAATTGACGAAGTTAGGGAACAGAATATAATAAATCCTGTGAAACAAGAAATCAATAAAACAAATCTTCTTTTTTTATATTTGGCGGTTTTTGTCACCATAGCCGGCTTTGGCATGGTTTTCCCCTTGCTGCCATTTTACGCTCAAAGTTTTGGCGCGACCCCGGTCCAAATCGGTTTTTTGGCCGCCTCTTTTGCGATTGGCCAATTTCTGACTTCGCCAATTATCGGCAGAATTTCTGACAGATTCGGCCGAAAGCCGGTTTTAGGAATTGCTTTGGCTGGCACTTCTTTGTCTTTTTTTATTTTTAGCCAAGCGCCATCTCTTGCCTGGCTGTTTTTTTCCAGAACTTTGCACGGCATTTTTTCTGCCGGAGTTTTCCCGATTGCTTCAGCTTATATCGGGGACAGCACCACGAAAGAAGAAAGAATAAAATATATGGGGAGATTGACAGCCATGTTCGCCTTGGGTTTTATTGTCGGGCCAGCCATATCCGGCCTGATATCACCCATTAGCCAGACCTTGCCATTTTTGCTCGCGGCTATTTTGGCCGGGATAAATTGTTTATTCATTTTTTTATTTTTGCCGGAATCTCTGGCAAAAAGAACAGAAAAAATTATCCTGAACGAAGGGCTAATCAACGTAAAGGCGATCATCCACGGATTGAGAAATGAATCAGGAGTTTTATTTTTTTTGCTTTTCAGCTGGGCTTTTGCAATTTCTAATTTTCAGGTGGCCTTTCCTCTGTTTTCTGAAGAAAAATTCAATTTTTCCGGCAGAGAAACCGGATTTATTTTTACTTTAACAGGTTTTACAACTGCGATTGTCCAATGGTTTATTCTGCCAAAGCTCGTAAAAAAATACCAAGAATTTTTAGTCTTAGCTTTGGGAGTTTTGGCAATGTCAGCCGGCCAATTATTGATACCAGTTTCAGGGAATGTTATATTTTTGGCTGTTTTTGCCGCTATTTCCAGTTTTGGCGGAGGTTTATTCAGGCTCACGGCCAACGCTATTTTGTCAAAAAGAACTCTTGAGGGCCAAGGCACGACTATGGGATTAGCTTTTTCGTTTGAATCCTTGGGCAGAATGGTCGGCCCTCTTTTGGCCGGACTTTTAATTTCCTCTTTTGGGACCCAAAGCCAATTTATTTTAACGGCTCTTATTTTAATTTCCGGCTTATTTTTTCTTCGCAAAAAACAAATAAAAAAAGAGGAGGCAGGATGATTCTGCCTCCCAAGGAATTAGCTGGAAAGGAGATAGACGGGAAAGGGAACAAAGAACCGGGTGGCGATATTTTAGGACGGGATTAAGGCCAAGGAAATTGGAGCGTGGCCGGGGCGCCAGGGGAGGTTCACGGCACGGATGGTGGTGATAGGGGCGAGTACTCTTCGCGCAATCATGAAAGTCGTAGACTGCAGTCGGTGGTGAAGAGCGATGCCGGTGATCATCCTGTGCCAAGCGACAAAAATAGCGGTTAATGTTAACGCCGTCAGACCCCTCAGGCTAGCTACCAGTATAGCGGGTCCCCGAGCTAAGTATGTTCTTAGCCGGGGCACCGTTATGAGCAGTAAACCGGCACCCATTGCCATGAAGGCAATGGCAGCCATAGGCATGAGGGTGGCCGCGAAAATGGCCAGTATGATAAACGCCGTTGCGATCAGGAGACCGAAGATTTTTTTCATGATACCTCCTTGCAGTTAATCTTTCCCCTTTCCAGCTAATATAATTCCAAATAAAAGATCTTATTGTAAGCTTACATTATCTATTTATTTTGTCAAGCAGATGAACCGATTTAAGCTTATCTCGAAATTTCAGCCAACGGGCGACCAGCCCAAAGCCATAAAAGAATTAACTAAAAACCTAAAAGCCGGGGTTAAAGACCAGGTGCTTTTAGGAGTGACGGGCTCGGGTAAAACTTTTACCATGGCCAAGGTGATAGAAAAAATCCAGAAACCGGTTTTGATAATTTCCCCAAACAAAACCCTGGCCGCCCAGCTTTATCAGGAATTTAAAGAATTCTTCCCTAATAACGCTGTCCATTATTTTGTTTCTTATTACGATTATTACCAGCCCGAGGCCTATATCCCCCAAACCGACACATATATAGAAAAAGATGCTAAAATCAACGAAGAAATCGACCGGCTGCGCCATGCCGCCACCCAGGATTTATCAACCAGAAACGACGTTATTGTCGTGGCCTCGGTTTCCTGCATTTACAATATCGGCTCGCCTGAATCATATCAACAAGTTTCTTTAGAAATAAAACAAGGACAGAAAATGAAAAGAAAAGATTTCTTGCTCCATCTGACTTCTTTGCAATACCGAAGAAACGATGCCGAATTTAAGCCGGGGACATTCAGGGTCAGGGGGGATATTATTGAAGTTTATCTAGTTACCGGAGAAAAAACATTAAAAATAGAATTTTCAGGCGATAAAATAATCAGTTCTGATTGCAAAATATTTCCGGCCAAATTTTGGACAACTCCTCAGGAAAAACTGGAGATTGCTTTGGCAAACATAAAACTGGAATTGCAGAGGCAACTAAAAAAATTAAAAAGGGAAAAGAAATTATTGGAAGCCCAAAGGTTAGAGCAAAAAACCAATTATGATTTGGAAATGATAAAAGAAACCGGATTCTGCCATGGTATTGAAAACTATTCAAGTCATTTAGAATTCCGCAAGCCCGGAGAGCCGCCTTATACGTTATTAGATTATTTCCCAGAAGATTACATCGTTTTTATCGATGAATCGCATTTAACAATATCTCAATTAAACGCCATGGCGGTCCAGGATAAAATAAGGAAAGAAACACTGATTGATTACGGATTCCGCCTGCCTTCGGCAATTGACAACCGGCCCTTAAGATTTAATGAGTTTGAAAATAAAATAAACCAGGCGATATATGTTTCCGCCACCCCCAATGAATATGAAAAACAAAAATCGGGCAAAACTCATATTGTTGAACAACTGATAAGACCGACCGGATTGCTGGAACCAGCTATTAAAATTCGCCCCGCGAAAGACCAGCTTAAAGATTTGATAAAAGAAATAAAAAATAGAGTGGCCAAACGCCAAAGAACTTTAGTCATTACGTTAACTAAACGGCTGGCCGAGGCTCTATCCGATCGTTTGGCGGAAGAAGGCATCAAAAATCAATGGCTCCATTCGGAAGTGAAAACCCTAGAAAGGCCAAAGATTCTAAAGGAATTCAGAGAAGGAAAATACGATGTTTTGGTGGGAATCAATCTTTTGAGAGAGGGATTGGACTTGCCCGAAGTGGCCTTAGTCGCTATTTTAGACGCCGACAAAGAGGGATTTTTAAGATCGGAAACCACCCTTATCCAGACAATGGGCCGGGCTTCAAGGCATATCGAAGGCCGGGTAATTTTATATGCTGATAAAATGACCCTTTCTATGCGAAAGGCGATAGGAGAAATTGAAAGGAGGAGAAAAATCCAAGAGAATTATAACAAAAAACACAAAATTAGCCCCAAACCCATTATCAAAGAAATCAGGAACTGGCCGTTTACAGCCAAAGAAAAAGAAGTCGCCTCTGAATTTTGGGCGATTCAAGATAAAAAACTTTTGGGGAAAGAAATGGCCATAGCCGCCCGTAATCTTGATTTTGAAAGGGCGGCCGAAATCCGGGACTTGATAAAAAAATTAAAGTAAGTTAATATATCGAATATGGCAATTACGGCATCGGCAAAAAAGGCCTTAAGGCAATCTGAAAGGCGAAAGGCCCAGAATTCAATTTATAAGAATAAAATAAAAAAACTCTTAAAGCAGGTGGAGGGTTTTATTTCTGCAAAAAAGTCAGAGGAAGCGAAAAATATTTTACCCCAGGTTTTTAAAATTTTAGACAAAGGGGCAAAAGTTGGAGTTATCAAAAAAAATACCGCCGACAGGAAAAAATCCCGATTGGCCAAAGCTATAGCTAAATCTCTGAAATAAGCATATCCAGGGCCGTTTGCGATTCTATCTTTCCGGTTTTGATATTCAAATCTGCCTGAAATATTTTCTGGTAGATTTTTTTTATTTCGGAAAGCGTGAATCTTTCGCAAAGTTCATAACTCTTTCTGGCAACAAAAGGATGAATGCCGGCTTTTTGAGAAATTAAGTGATACTGCGTTTTTTTTTCTAAAAGGTCTTTAACCAACAAAAGATTGCGAAATTGAAAATTTATCATTGAAAGAAGATGGGGCACGGAGTCTCCGTCGGCCAAGTGTTTGTGAAGCAAGCCAAGGGCCTGTTTTTTATTCTTTCTGGCGATAGCGTCAATTGTTTTGAATATATCCCCTTCAATCTCGCTGTTGACCATCTGCTCGACTTCCCTCAAATCAATCTCTTGGGTTTTATCTTGAATTTTGAAAGCAGCTAATTTCTTAATCTCATTGGCAAGCCGCCAAAGGTCGTTTCCACAAAAAATTACCAGCTGTTTTTGCGCCTCATTTTTTATTTTAACGCCGTACTTCTCGAATTCTTTTTTTGCAAAAGCCAGTAATTGCCAATTGGCAAGGAATTTAAATTCCTGCGATTTGGAATTTTTCTCTAAAAATTTAAAAAATGGCATCCGAGAATCGGCTTTCCCATCTTCAAAAAAAACAATCGTGTCATTTTTATTATTTAACAGGCCGTCCTTATAATCAGAAAGCTGTTTTTCGAATTCGGCTGAAGAAAAAACGTTTCTGACGATAATAAGTTTTTTTTCTTTGAACATGGAAACGGTTTCCAGCTCCCTCTTTAAATCTTCAAAATCCGCATTCTGGCAATCCATGATAATTAAATTAAGCCCGCTTTTGTGGACTTTTTTATATTCCTCAATTATCTCTTGCAACTTCCGTTTTGACCTGAAAGTATCCTCGCCGTAAAGAAAAATCAACATAGTGATAATATAAAGTTAGTCGCTTCGCTCTTTAGAAACCCTCGGTTTCTAACGTTTTCGGTTAAACTAACGTTTTCGGTTAAACTTAGTTTAACCGAAAGCCTGTTTTCCTATACGGGGAAACTGGCAAGTTTCCCCGACCCCTTTCCGAGCTGGGTTGTTTATTATAATATCTGGCATTTAGGGCAAAAATGAGCTGAACGGCCGCCAATTTTAATTCTTTTTATTTTGCCGCCGCAGACCAAGCATTTTTGTTTTTGATAAATCTTGTGGTATTTAGCATAGTTGCCTTTTTGACCATAAACATCAAGATAATCTTTAACCGATGACCCTCCTTGCCTAATCGCAGCTTTTAAAATTTTTTGGATATTCTGAAAAATTTTCCTAGCATCTCCCTTGCTTAATGTTTTTGCGCAACGCAATGGATTTATCCTTGAGGCGAATAAAATTTCGTCCGAATAAATATTGCCGATGCCGGCAATAAATTTTTGGTCCATTAATAAAGATTTTATTTTTGCGTTAGGCCTTTTAGCCAAAAGAGATTGAAAAGTTTTAAAATTTATTTCCAAGGCCTCTGGTCCAAATGCTTTTTCTATTTTTTTTGTATCTCTTACTTTTTTCCACCAGCCGAATTTGCGCGCATCATTGAAAATCAATCGCGAACCATCGTCAAAATTAAAAATCTTGCGAGTATGCGACGAAGGTTTCCCGCCAAAAATCAACTGGCCGGTCAGTTTTAAATGAAAAATGAAACTTGTCCCGTCGTTAAAATCAAGAATTAAAATCTTGGCCCGTCGGCGAACACCGGTGATGATTCTTCCCTTAATCTTTTTGCCGATAATCTGTTTGGCTAACTGGCGGCGGATTGTTTCCACTTCCGGCAATTCCGGCATATTTCTATTTCAAAACGTTTTTTATCTTTTCAATTATTTCGCCCGGAGTGAAATGGGCCTTGATCAAATAATCTACTGCCCCAAGCTTTAATCCTCTTTCAATATCTTCCCTTTGGCCGAGGTTGGAAAGAATAATCACCGGGATTTGAGCCAAGGCCGGATCATTTTTTACTCTTAAAAGCACCTCAAATCCGTCGATGCCGGGCAAAATTAAATCAAGCAAAACAACCGCGGGCTTTAGCTCTTTTATCTTTTTAATTCCCTCTTCTCCGTCAACGGCTCCCTCAACATTAAAGTTTTCGGCCGCAAGCTTTTGAGAAATTAATTCTCTCAAAAATTTATCGTCTTCAACCACAAGTATGGTATTTGGCATGCTCTTATTTTAGCATAAACTTATTCAAAAATCTTCTTTTCTAATATCAATAAAAGGGCGGTAAAAATTAAAAACAATCCTAAAATTATTATAAAAAATAACATTTCGGCATTAAAGAATCGGCTATCGGCCAAAGCCATTTTTTCTATTCCCCATTCTTTCCCTTCTTTGGCGATAAAATAAAAAATCCCAAGAATTATAAAAGCGGTGCTTAGATTTTTGAATGTCTTAAATCTGATTTCCAAATATTTTTGCGAATAAGGCGCGGACAAATAAAAAATCAGAGATAATGGAAAAGCCAATAAAATGGCAAAACCTATGGCGCTGAAATATCCCATAGCCGGGCCTTGCAGGGGTAGAATGCTCCAGCTGTGAAGCAAGGGATAGTATTTGGGCAAATTAATTCCAAGCAAATTGCCGAAAATTAAAATAAAGATTGCCGAAATTAGAAAAAAATTCAGGGAAGCGAAAACCCGGCAGGATTTCGTTAATAAATTTTGCTCTGATTTTGTTAATTGGCCTTCCATATTTTAGATTGTTCTATAAAAACTTAAAAGAAACCCGACGCCAGCGCTAAAAAAAGTAATCAAAAATAAAACAAAAAGCAGGTTGATAAAAGACTGTTTAATCGGTTTCTCGGCTTCGCCAATTCTAAAAAAGAAATAAAACCCGAGCAAAGTCAAGGCAATAAAAAATCCAATCGCCGCAAGATATTCTTTTATTTCAAAAAGGCCGGACAGCCAGGGTAATTTTATATCAAAATATTCCGCCCGAACTTTTATTCTGAAAACGGGGTAAATTAAAAGGCCCAAAACGAAAGTTAAAATATACGCCCAAATTCCAACTAAACTAGCCCTTAACCCGGAGCTCCAGTCAATTTTTGCGCGTTTAACAATCAAGTAAACTCCAAACCCCAGGGCAAAAAGAGATATTATGCCAATTCCGCCGTGAAAACCCTTTAGAAATACGGCGTAATTCTCTAAAAAAAGCGCAGATGTCATTTAGCTAAAATGCCTAAAACAATATGGACTAAAACAAAAAAAATTGTTGCCCAAGTAAACTTGCCGTGATAAAAACAAAGGGGTTTGGGTTCTTCAGGAACTTCCGTCTTGGTTAACAGCGCTCGGTATTTTTTTGTCCAAGGCATGGCAAAACAAGTAAAAAAGTTCAGAAATAAAAACCCGGCTGCCAGCCAGCCCGTTAAATGCGTTAAAATTTCAAAAAATTGTAGGTCCATATTCTTCTTTGACGGGCAAAGAAAAATGGAAGGTCGTTCCCTTGCCCTCTTCCGACTCAAACCAGATTTTCCCGTCATGGGCTTCGATAATATTTTTAGCGATAAAAAGGCCGAGTCCGGAACCGTCTGTTTCCATTCTCACGGCATTAACCCCCCGGAAAAATTTGCTGAAAACCCTTTCTCTTTGGTCCTGAGGGATGCCGACTCCCGTATCTTTTACAGCAACCTCTAACTCTTTTTTACCATAATTTAAAGAAACCGTCACCCGTCCATCGGGAGGCGTATATTTTATGGCATTATCAATAAGATTTTGGATGGCTATTCTTATTTTTTCAACATCGACCATAACTCTTGGCACCTTTCCAACGAACCCCTTAAACTCCAAAATAAGTTTTTTTCTTTTTGCCTCTTCTTTATAAGAATTTACCACAAATTGCACAATGGGCTCAATTTCAGCAAAAATCGGCTTAAAAAGATATCTCCCTTCTTCGATTCTTGTCACGTCCAGAAGATCGTTGATTAAATCCACCATCCTTTCATTGCTTTGATAGGTTTTTTCAACAATTTCCATTTGATTTTTCGAAAGCCGCCCCACATCCCCCTCAATCAGCATTTTTAACGCCCACTTGATTGCCGACAAAGGAGTCCTTAATTGATGAGCGGCCAAAGAAACAAATTCTGTTTTTAATTTTTCAACCGTCTTCTCTCTGGTGATATCGTGCAAAACAACCAAAGTGCCTGTTTTTTCTTTTTCCCTGATCAACGGAATCGTACTTACTTCTATGGTTAAATTTTCTTTAATCTTAGTTTCTTGACGGAAAATTTCAGCCGGAACTTGGCTGACCAAAGAAATGACTGGCGCGATTAACGGAAAAATAGCCAGCTCAAAGAAGGGTTTGCCGACAACGCCCTTGCTCTTTATATTAAAAAAATTTTCTGCCCTGGGATTAATCAAAAAAAGTTTATTTTCTTTATCAAGAACTAACAAGCCGTCGCTAAAATTAGTGATAATGGAAATGGTTTTATCTTTTTCCTCCTCCAAAGAGGCGCGGGATTCTTTTAGATTTTTAACCATTTCGTTAAATGCGTCGGTTAATTCTCCAATTTCATCTTTGACCGTTACGCTCACGCGGTAAGACAAATCCCCCCTTCTTATCTGCTCGATACCGTAGCGCAACTGTTGGATGGGGCGCGTCAGCCAGCTTGACATCTTCAAGCTGGCAAGTCCCATAATGAATAGCCCCGCCAAAAAAAGAATCGCGGCAAACCGCTGGGCATTAGAAATTGGCGCAAAAGCCTCTTTGACCGGCTGTTCGATAACAACGCCAAACGAATCCTTAAAATGAATATGGGTAGCCAGCACGTTTTTTCCTAATTCGCTTTTGCCTAAGCCGGTTACAAAACTTATCAAAGGATGGGGAACGCCTTCTTTTTCCATCTTGGCCTCGTCCTGATAATGGCGCTTGATAATATCGGCTTGGCCGGCATTAAGCCGCGCCTCCGTGATTTTAAGATCGGGATGAATAATAATCCGATGGATTTCGTCCACAACATACGAATACCCCCCTCTCCCCAAGGCAATATCCTTGAACACCCGCGCCACGTCTCCTAAATAAACTTCAGCGCTTAACACCCCGAGAATATCGCCGGGCTTTCTTCCTCGAATATCTAAATTAGGCTCAATAGTTGTTATCTCTTCAATTTTTCTTTGAGCAATCGGAATAACAATAGGCACCGAAATGGTCATCATCGGCTTATCTTCAAGAGAAAAATACATCGGGCTGATATATTCCAAACCGTACCTGAAATACGGAAAAATAAATTTTGGCTCAGTTTTTCTGCTGACTAATTCTTTTGGGCTGTAGACATAGTCGGGAGTCATTCTGGCTATTTCGTCTCCTTTCGCATTAAATAGAGTTACCTCTTTTAAATCTTCATCTTGACGCAAAAGCAAAGAAAGCTGGAAATAGGCCTCCTGACTGCCCTTATTCAATTCGGCAAAGTTAAGAATGGTTGCGGTTTGGGATTGTAAAATCAAATTTCTTTTTTTTATATTGGTAAATTCCCGGATACGCTGCGATATGTCTTGGGCAATCTTTTTTTGATTTCCCAAAATTTCCTCTTTCAGGGAAGATCTGGTGGAAAACGTCCACAATAAATTAGTCGTCAAAAAGGAAAAAAGCGCCACTATTAACAGCGTTCCTAATATTTTTTCTCTTATCCTAATTTTCATTATTTACAAATAAGATTATTCCGTTCGGCCGAAGAAATAGTATAAGCGTGAATATCATAATGGGGTATTTCAAACCCAGGGTGCCCGTGCTCTAAATATGAAAGAGTGATATGGTCAAAGACCACCCCCGGCTGAAACTGCTCAAAGGGAAAACGGAATCCATCATCATGAGGGAACGCTTGTTTATATTCCTTCATATATTTTTCGTTGATATGATATTCCATGGCAATAACTTTCCCGGTCGGTTCCCAGACCAAATAACTGGGCCCGTTATAAAAAGGGCTGTCTGCGGGTCTGGGCACAAGGTCGGCCGCGGCTGCATAATGCGTCCCCGCCCCATTAAAACAAGGAGAATCTGCCGTAGCCCCATTTGGAAGAGTTAATTGGACATTTTTTATTACTTCAACTTTTTTTTCCACTATCCGCGGGAATAAGAAAAAGGCCGCGAGAAAACCAGCTGCCAAAGCCGCAATTGCCGCAATTGTTATTAATATATTTTTTGGCATTATATTTTTTATTGTTTCAAATCTTAGCAAAGTCGACCTTTGGTTATTTTTATAATATTTTACCACAGCCTTAAGTTGCCACCAAGGGACGGCTGATTTTCCGGCAATCTTTTTATCAAACTGTCAAACCCTAAATTTTCTAAAAGTTTTTTGGGATTCTCTTTATGATATTCTCCCCAGCGGCACTTTTTTAAATTAAACTCAATCGGCACGCTTTTTTCAATTTTCGCCAAATCGCGGGATAAGAACGCGAGCTCTTTGTGTTCCAACAAAAGCTCCTTTGTTTTGGGTTTAATTTTTTCAATCTCTTGATATATTTTTTCCAAATCACCGAAATTCAAAAGAAGTTCGGTCGCGGTTTTTTCTCCAATGCCCTTGACCCCGGGGATATTGTCTGAAGGGTCGCCTCGCAAGCCCTTAAAATCCGATACTTGGGAAGGAACCAGTCCCTTAAATTTTTCTTTGGTTAATTGTTCGTCGTATAAAACCGTATCTTTAACCCCTTTTCTCAAAGCAAAAACCTTGGTTTTGGAATTAACCAGCTGAAGGGCGTCGGCATCTCCGCTTAAAATAATAGTTTTGACGGGGGACAAAAAAGCAATCGTCCCGATAATGTCATCTGCCTCAAATCCATTTTTTTCAAAAATAGGAACATTAAAGGCCCTTAAAATTTCTTTGACTATGGGAATCTGCGAATAAAGCTCCTCGGGCGCTTTGGGCCTTTTGGCCTTGTAATCCTCAAACTTTTTATGGCGGAAAGTCGGTCCTTTAACGTCAAAACAGGCGGCCACAAAAGCGGGCTTAAATTCTTTTATAACTTTCAGAAAAACCAGCAAAAATCCGTAAACAGCATTGACCATTTCTCCGGATTTTGAAGTTAACGGCGGCAAGGCATGATAAGCCCTGTGGATAACGGAATTAGCATCAATAATAAGAAGCTGTTTTTTATCCTCCATTGTTTTATTCTATCACTATTTTTCTTTTGTTTTGCCCGAGAATCTCAAATTTAATCCAGCGCGCATCTTTTGGGATAATTTTTTTAATCTTATCCGCCCACTCAATGGCTACAATATTTTTAGTATTTTCAAGAATATTTTTAAATCCTAAATCTAAAATATCTTTTGATTTTGAAATACGATAGCAATCAAAATGATAGAAATTTTTGAATCTCTTCATAATAACAAAAGTCGGACTGTTAATTTTTTCTTTAATCCCCAGCCCTCGGGCAAAACCCTGTAAAAAACAGGTTTTCCCGCTCCCTAAATTCCCCACTAGCGCCAAAACAGCCGCCCCCCGGGGGGGAAATTTTAGAATTTTTTTTGCCAAAAGCTTGGCTATTTTTTGCGTTTCTTCGGTTGACTTACTGATAAGCATAGGATAATCTAGCTTAATGGTAGCAGAAATTTCAAAAAAAATTACAGGTGAAGTCAAGGTTGACCTTAAAATAACGGAGGAAGTTAAAAACGTTTTAGATTTTAAAAAAGAAATTGAAGGCGCCCTCAAAAAAGAAACTACCGATGTTTTAGAATCGATCCTGGGAGGCGGCATAGGTCTTGGCGCCTCTGATATACATATTGAGCCCGAAGAAGAACAGACAAAATTAAGAATCCGGTCTGACGGAATTTTGCAAGATGTTTTACTTTTGTCAAAAGATATTTATGGAAGCCTTCTTTCCAGGATAAAATTACTTTCCGGCATTAAGTTGAATATTATAGATCGGCCCCAGGATGGCCGGTTTTCTATTATGATAGGAACTCTTGCTATTGAGGTTCGGGCTTCCAGTCTGCCGACAGAATACGGCGAAACAATTGTTTTAAGAATTTTAAATCCAAAATCCTTAGTTTCTCTTCAGGGATTAGGATTAAGAGAGGACCTTTTAAAACTTTTCCGCCAAGAGATAAAAAAACCGAATGGCATGATTATCGTCACGGGCCCCACTGGTTCAGGAAAAACCACCACGCTTTACGCTTTTTTAAAAGAAATTCAAAATCCGAAAATTAAAATTATCACCATAGAAGACCCGATAGAATATCATTTGACAGGCATCTCCCAAACCCAAACGGCGCAAGAAAAAGGATATGACTTTGCCTCCGGCCTCCGCTCAATCGTCAGGCAAGACCCCGACGTCATCTTAGTTGGCGAAATCAGGGACCTGGAAACAGCCGACATCGGCTTGCAAGCGGCCTTAACCGGCCACCTGGTCTTAACCACCCTGCACACCAATGATGCCGCTGGCACGGTGGCCAGATTGGTCAATCTCGGAGTAAAACCAGCCGACATCGGTCCGGCTTTGAATATAGCCATCGCCCAGCGGCTGGTCAGAAAGGTCTGCTCAAAATGCGCCACATTTAAAAAGCCCTCGTCTGAAGAATTGAATAAAATAAAAAAAGAACTAAAAAATATTTCCAAAAAGATTAAAATCCCAAAAATCGGCGCTAAAACTAAAATCCCGAAGGTCTGGGGCTGCCCTCACTGCAACTTCACGGGTTATCGGGGGAGAATCGGTCTTTTTGAAGCGTTTTTAGCGGATGATGAAATGGAAAAATTTATTTTAAAAAGCCCTTCAATCGCCGAACTAAAAGAAAAAGCCGTGAAATCCGGCATGGTAACGATGAAGCAAGACGGATTTATCAAAATTCTCGAAGGGATGACAACTATTGAAGAAGTTGAAAGGGTAACCGGAGAATAAAAAAAGCAGTCCTAAGGTTGGGGGTCACAAGGTGTTAAAACGCAAGCTTAGAACCTTTTAGAGGAGTAGCCCAGCTTGCGCCAAGCTATCCGTCAAAAAAAATTCCCGACCCCCAGCCTTAAGACTGCTGGAAACCTTACCTTACCAGATTATGTTAAACTTGTCAAGGGCGCGAGCGAAGCGAAGCGCGAAGATGAAGCGAATCTTCATCGCCGCCTACTTTTCATTTTTTGCTCTTTTTTTCATTGCTTTTACTGTTTCCGCCGCCGACCCTTGTATAGACATTAATACCGCGCCGCAAAAGGAGCTGGAAAAAATTAAACATATCGGCGAATCTCGCGCAAAACAAATTATAACACTGCGAGGAGAAAAATTATTCTCTTTTATAGATGAATTAGACCGCGTCGCCGGCATTGGCCCGGCTAGAGTTGCTGATATCAAACAAGAGGGGCTAGCCTGCGTTCAGCTTATTGAAGAGATTATTGAAGTTAGGCTTCAACAAGCGCCTCAACCTCAAAAAATTTACCCGGATAATATTATTATTAATGAAATTATGCCTTCGCCCAAGGGCGATGACGAAACAGAAGAGTGGATTGGAATTTTTAATAAAAATAATTTTGAAGCCGACCTGCAAGGCTGGCAAATTACGGATACCGATGGCAAAACAAACATTTATACTTTCCCGGCTGGAATAAAAATATCGGCTATGGGATTTTTAGTTCTCGGCCGGCCGGAAACAAAAATAATTTTAAACAATGACGGCGACGGGCTTAATTTGATCAAGCCAGACGGAAAGATTGCCGATTCCGTCAGTTATGGGAAAACAACTCTCGGCCAGTCTTACGGCCCGGGAGCGGCTGAGATAATTGAAGAAATTAAAAAAGACGACATAGGTGTTGCGGCAATCAGCGAACTTATAGTCACAAGACAAAATAAGCGTAATTTTTATCCGTTGGCTGCTTTTAGCCTTGCTATTTTATCAGGATTTGTTATCCTATTTTTGAAAAAGAAAATAAACATATGAGCGGACACTCCCATGCGCGCACTATAAAACATCAGAAGAATTTAACTGACCAAAAAAGAGGTCGGATGTTTTCTAAAATGGCCAATGTCATTGCCGTCGCGGTGAAAGAAGGGGGCGCAAACCCGGAAACAAACAATAAATTGAAAGTGGTGATGGAACAGGCAAAGCAATTCAACATGCCTAAAGATAATATCGAACGGGCTATCAAGCAGGCCTCGGGCGGCCAAACAGCGGCCGATTTAACTGAAATGATTTTTGAGGCCTATGGACCAGGCGGCGTGGCTATTATTATCGAGGCTATCGCTGATAATAAAAATCGGGCGGTGGGAGAAGTCAAACAAACATTGAGCCAGTATGGCGGGAAACTGGTAGGAGAAGGCGCGATAAGATGGATGTTCGAAAGAAAAGGAGTTATTACGGTAAACCCCGACGAACAAACCGGAATAACTAAAGACGAACTGGAGTTAACGGCGATTGAGGCAGGCGCCCAAGATATTCATTGGGAAAATAACGATGGCAATATTTTAGATATTTATACAAAAATTGAAGATTTAGAAAAAGTAAAAAAGGCCTTGGGGGAAAGGGGCGTTAAAACCGCCGAAGCAAGTTTAGATTGGGTGCCCAAAGAAGAAATAACGGTTGATGAAAAAACTAAAGAATCTTGCGAAAAGCTCTTTGATGCTTTAGATGAAACGGAAAGCGCTCAAGAGATCTATAGCAATTTAAAATAATGCCGAAAGAAGCAATCATCAGAAAAAAGGCGGTCGCAATATTAACCGAAAAAAAATGGGTTTCTTGGTATGCGCCAAAGGTAAAATTTCAGCAAACAGATATTTTTGGCGTCTTTGATCTGATTTGTTGGCAAAAGGCAAGCAAAAACCTAAAATTCATCCAGCTGACCACTCTGCCAAATTTGTCGGCTCGTAGGAAAAAGATTCAAGGATTTTTAAAAGAAAATAAAATAACAGCTAAAAGCACTGGGGTGGAAATTTGGGCCTGGAACGGCCGTCAAAAAAACTTTAAGATAGAGTTGATATAAAATGGCCAACTTGTCTATTGACAGCATTATTGGGAAATATATAATACTCTTTAGTTAAAACTTAAAAGGTCGGACCATCCGATAAAAATTAAGTAAAAATTTTATGATTTTAAACAAAGAAACCGCCCTATTTGCTGACGAAGAAGGAACCCCGGAAGGAGGAGAGGGAGAAGAAACAGAGGAAACAGAAGAAATTGAATAGAAATTTAAAACTCCGCCTTTTGGGGCGGAGTTTTAAATTATTTTTGCGAACTTCCTTTTCCCGACCTGTAAAACTTGGCCTTTTTTTATTCCAACTGTTTTTTGCCAATCCCTTTGAATTTGACCGTCAATTTTCACCCCGCCTTGTTCTATTAATCTCTTGGCTTCGGATTTTGACAAGGCCAATTTTGTTTTCACTAGCAAATCAAGAATGTCTAAAGTTTTTTCATTTATCGCGATTTCGGGAATTTCTGAAGGCAAACCGCCCTCTTTAAAAATCTTACTAAATTCTTTTTCTGCCGAATCAGCCGATTTCTGATTATGGCAGATGGTTATGATTTCCTTAGCTAGTTTAACTTTTGCTTCCATCGGGCTTGTCCCGGGAAAGGGTAAATCAGTCAATAGTTCAAAGCCCAAGGGAACCATTCTATCTGACCAAGACATAATTTTGCCGAACATCTCCTCGGGATTGTCTTCCAGGGCAATAAAATTGCCCTCTGTTTTACCCATTTTTTTGCCAGTCGAATCGGTTAATAGCTTCAGGGCCATAACGAATTTTTCTTTATTTTTCATTTTCCTCATTAAGTCCCGACCCCTTAGCATATTAAATGTTTGGTCGTTGCCGCCAACTTCTAAATCCACGTCCATAATTACGCTATCATAAGCCTGAAACACCGGGTAAACGAATTCATGCAATAAAATATCCTTACCCTCTTGAATTCGTTTTTGAAACATATCTCTTTCTAAAAGCCGGGCAACCGTGAAACGGGAAAAAATCTCAAGCAAATCTGACGGTTTTAATTTATTGGTCCAGCGCTCATTGCGCAAAAATCTGACATTAGCTTTTCTCAAGTCCAAAATTTTACCAATTTGTTTTTTGTAATTTTTGGCGTTTTCCAAAACTTGCTTTTTGGTTAAAGGTTTTCTTGCGGCTAGCTTATCTGTTGGGTCTCCAATGGTAGCGGTAAAATCGCCGATCAAAACAATAACTTCGTGGCCCAAATCCTGGAATTGACGCAACTTTCTAAAAATCGCCAGATGGCCGATGTGAAGCTTGCCGGTTGGGTCTATGCCGTTGTAAATCCGTATTTTTTTGCCGGACATCAAAACTCTTTCCAACGCCTCGCGGCTGGGATAAATTTTCTCCACCCCACCGGTTAAAACTTTTTCAATTTTTTGAGAGTCCATAATCACTTTCATTTTATCTTATTTTAATGTAAAATTATTAAATTGTAAACTGATGATGAGGCTATTTTTAAAAGTTTCGGGTCTGGGAATTTTGCTCTTGATCTTCGGGGGCGTTTTTTTATTTTTTTATTACACCAAAGATTTCCCTAGGCCGGAAATGTTCCAGGAAAGGAAACTCGCCCAGTCAACTAAAATCTATGACCGAACCGGCCAAGTCCTTCTTTACGAAGTTTACGGCGAAGAAAAAAGAACCTGGGTTCAGCTTGCGGATATCCCTGAATATTTGCAACAAGCTGTTATCGCCGCCGAAGATGCGAATTTTTACAGCAATGTCGGAGTTGATTTAAAGGGAATAATCAGGGCTGTTTTAGCCGACTTAAAGCTCAAGAGCCCTGTTTTTGGCGCCTCGACTATACCCCAGCAATTAATCAGGTCTACTTTTTTATCTGCCGACAAAACCGCCGAAAGAAAATTGAGGGAAATCATTTTAGCGCTGGAGTTGAGCAGAAGATACCCAAAGAGCCAGATATTGGAATGGTATTTAAACCAGGTGCCTTTCGGCCAAAATGCTTACGGCGTCCAAGCTGCCAGCCAAACTTATTTTGGGAAATCGGTTTCTGAAATCTCTTTGTCGGAAGCCGCGGCTCTGGCCGCCATGATAAAATCACCTTACATCCTTTCGCCTTACGGGGAAAACAAAGACAGGTTATTGGCCAGAAAAGATTACGTTTTGAGTCGGATGGCTGATGAACATTTTTTAGATGCCACCACGGCTAGCCAAGAAAAGAAAATGGAGATTGTATTTGTTAAAAAATCCATTCCCTTAAGGGCCCCTTACTTTACCCTATGGGTGAAACAACAATTAGAAGAACAATTTAGCGAAGAACTTTTGCGGGAAGGGGGGCTAAGAGTTTTTACTTCCCTGGATTGGGAAATACAAAAAATAGCCGAGGAAACGGTTAAAGACGGAGTTCAAAAAAATGTAATTTATAATGCCCATAACGCGGGCCTGGTGGCGATTTCTCCTGAAACCGGCGAGGTTGTGGCTATGACCGTCGGAACCGGCGATTATAACGCCGAACCTTTCCCAACGGGATGCGAGCCGGGAGTCAACTGCCTGTTTGACCCAAAATTTAATGTCGTTGTCGGAACCAAAGAAAATCCCGGCCGGCAGCCAGGCTCGTCTTTCAAGCCCTTTATTTATGCCACGGCTTTTCAAAAAGGGTATACGGATAAAACCATGGTGGTTGACGAAGCAACTAATTTTGGCGTTTGGGGCGATAAAGAATATATTCCTCAAAACTATGACGGCAGATTTAGGGGCCCAGTCAGCCTAAGGCAAGCTCTGTCCCAATCTTTGAATATCCCTTCAATCAAAACTCTTCTTTATTTGGCCGGGCTTGAAGACAGCGTAAAAACCGCAAAAAATCTCGGAATCACTACTCTAAAGCCGCCGTTTGGGCCGGCAATTGTTTTGGGCGGCTGGGAAGTAAAACTGCTGGATTTAACTTCAGCTTACGGGGTTTTCGCCTCAGGCGGACTTAAAATTGAACCTATCGCTATTTTAAAAATTGAAGATAAAAACGGAGGCGTTATTTTTGAGAATAAAAAAACGCCAAAAAGAGTGTTGGAAAAAAATGCCGCTAATTTAATTAACGATATTCTGTCCGATAACGACGCTCGGGCTCCGATGTTCGGCCCGAGGTCAAATATGTATTTTGAAAACTGGCAGGTAGCCGCCAAAACCGGCACGACTGATAATTTTAGAGATGCTTGGATAATCGGCTATACCCCGTCGATTGCTGTCGGCCTTTGGACCGGAAATAATAATAACGAACCGCTAGAAAAAAAACAGCCCGCCGCAACGGTGGCCGGCCCGATTTTCCATGATTTTATGGAGAAGATTTTACCTCTTCTCCCTCAAAAAAGTTTTGAAAAACCTCAGGAAATTAATCCTTTTTAATCGGCATTAAGATATAAAGATAACTCTGGTCCCCGACCGGCCTTAAGACCGCCGGACCTTCCTGGCCAGTTAACTCCAGCGACACCTCTTTTTCTTTTTCGGGATTGATATTCAATAAACCGTCTATCAAAAATCTATGATTAAAAGAGGCGTGAACGTCGCTGCCTTTTATTTTGGCAGATATCTGGCTGTTATATTCTCCGACATCGGGGCTCTGGCTGGAAATTTCTACCGTCCCCTTTTTAGAATTTATTTCTATTTTTATTTCGTTGGTTTTGCCGGAAAAAACGCTGGCCGACTTTACCTGGTTAAGCAATTCTTTAGCCGAAAGAGAAACTTGAGTCTCGGATTTTTTAGGAATAATTTCTTGATAATTAGGAAATTCTCCTTCAACCAAACGGGAAACAAATTGAACCTGCGGGGCGCTGGCCTCTTCTATCTGGGATTCAAAAACAATCTGGTTGGGAGAAAAATAAATTTTCAAATCTCCGCCCAATTCTCCAAAAATATTAATCAGCTCTCTGGCGGCTTTTTGCGGCAAGATTAAAGATTGGCCCTTCACGGTGCCTTCTTTTTTTTCCAAATATATGGTTTTTTCTCCCAAGCGAAAACTGTCAGTCGCCACCATTTTTATCAAATTATCTTGGAACAAAAAGTAGACTCCCGAAATTTCTGGCTTAGCTGCCGAGGGGCTGCTTAACCCCACAATTTGGCTTAACCCTTGGCAAAAATTATAAGACGAAAACCTTAGATATTCTCCCTCCGTGTTTAAGGGAATAATCGGAAACTCGTCGGGATTTAAGGATTTAAAGGTTGATTGGCGATTATCGCACCCGAAAGAAACTTGAAGATTTTTTGAATTAATTTGAATTGGCTTATTTGGAAAAAATCCCACCAAAGAAGACGTAGTTTGGCTGGACAAAACCGCCTCGCCCTCCTCTTCAATTTTAGTCAAAATCCTCCACTTTACTCCAATTTCTAAATCGGTAGCCGATAATGTCAAAAAATTCTTCTCGGCCTTGAATAAAACATTATTCAAAATAGGCAGGGTGGTTAATTTTGAACAGATTCGACCCGTTAAATTTAGCCCTTCTTTTAATTTTTCCTGTAAAATAGTTAGCCGCATAAACAAGTTTTTATTTTAATAAAAACGAAGTTTTAATAATTATATTATAAATTTATTGTTGTTATTATGCGTGTGAATAATTTATTTTTTACGCGTATCCGCCCTTTAATTTTAGTTGTGCCTTTCTTTGGGGAAAAACTGTGGGGACGGCTCCGTATTTTTTTAAGGTTTAATTATCAGCGTTTTCTTAAGCGTTTTTCCACTGATTAGGCGCTGTAAATTTTCTGCCTGATTAAAGAAATTTCTTCTGTCAGCCCTTCGTTTTTTTCCATTTCTTTGGCAATTTTCCGATAAGCGTGGATGGCCGTTGTGTGGTCTTTCCCTCCGAATTTCCGGCCGATAAAAGGAAAGGAGCCCTTCATTTCTTCTCTAATTAAATACATGGCCACTTGGCGAGGGCCGACGATTTCTTTTTTTCTTGATTCTAAAAGAAGATCTTTGTCTCTTAGGTCGTAAAACTCGGCCACGCCTTGGATTATTTTTTTAGCATTAATTATTTTGTTGGGCGCGAAAATTAAATTTTTCAGAAGGGATTTTGCCACTTCCACGCTTAAGGGTTGTGTTTGGATTTTTTGGTAAGCCATCAGGCGGTTTAGGGCGCCTTCCAATTCTCTGATATTGCGGGGAACGTTTACGGCAACAAAATTTAAAACTTCCTCGGTCAGCTCGGCGCCTCTTTCCTGGCTTTTATTTTTTAAAATAGCTAAGCGGGTTTCAAGCTCGGGCAGGCCGATATCGGCGACCATCCCTCCTTCAAAACGCGACCTTAATCTTTCGGCTAAAGACGGGATGGATTTGGGCGGGTTATCCGAGGACAGGATGATTTGTTTGTTTTTTTCGTATAAAGCGTTGAAAATGTGAAAAAATTCCTCCTGGGTTTTTTCTTTTCCGGCTAAAAATTGAACATCGTCAACAATCAAAACGTCAATTTGTTTATATTTATTTTTTAGATTTTCAATTTCTTGATTTCTGATGCCGGCGACTATTTCGGAAGTGATTTTTTCCGAAGAGACATATCTTACTTTTTTTTGCGGGAAATTTTTTATTAATTCGTTGCCGATTGCCTGGAGCAGATGAGTTTTGCCAAGACCCACTCCGCCATAAATAAAAAGAGGGTTATAGGCAGCGCCTGGATTTTTAGAAACCGCGAAACCGGCGGCGTGAGGAAGTTCGTTAAATGGGCCGACAGTAAAGTTTTCAAAGGTATATCTTGGGTTGAGGTTGGTTTCTTTATCGGTTTTAAATTCGGTAAATTCCAACTGGCTAGTTTCGGGCATAAAGAATTCTCTTTTCGGGGCTTTTGTTTCTGTTTTTTGAATGAAAAATCGGATATTTTTTATTTCTTCATTTAATTCACGAAGGGTTTTGAATACTTGTTTATTGTATTTTTGCTCGAGCCATTCCTTAACAAAAGAATTGGGCGTGGAGATTGTCGCCTCCCCATCTTTTAAAGAAACAATCGAGGTATTTTTAAACCAGGTGGTAAAATTAGCCGGGGAGATGGTTAACTGAATTTGGGCAAGAACCGCTTGCCAGAGTTCTTCTAAGGTCATAAAATGAGTTTTTTAGAATAAAAAACGAAATTGAAGATGAGGCCATTGCCTCATCGTCAGTCTAATCGTTGCATTTCCCATTATAGCCGCTTGAAGAAAAAAGTAAAATAAAAGGGAAAGTAATTTTTTTGTTGATATGTTGTGGAAAACCTGTGCAACGCGAAAAAGGTTGTAATCTGTATTATTTTTTGATAGGATAAAAGGCGATGAAGTAGCGACTTCATCTTCATCTGCGTTTGCTCAATTTATATTTATCTCATCGAACTTAATTTATTAAAAACTTGATCTATGAGTATTACTTATAATCCGAGAAAGAAAAAAAGGAAAAGGACCCACGGTTTTTTGATAAGAAAAAGGACCCGGGGGGGAAGGGCGGTCTTGAAAAGAAGGCGGACTAAATTGCGTCAGAAATTAACCGTTTAGCTTTAGATGCTTCCGAAAAAATATCGTCTGAAAAAGAGCAAAGATATTAGTGGCGTTTTAAAATTCGGTCGGATAAACAGAGAAGGATTTTTAATTTTAAAAATTAGAGAAAATAATTTAAATATTCCAAGATTTGCTTTCTTGATTTCTTTGAAGATTTCTAAAAAAGCCACGGTCCGCAACCGATTGAAAAGAAAATTAAGCGAGTTCGTCAGAATAAATCTCCCGGTAATTAAAAAAAACGTAGATGCGGTTTTGATTGTCGCTTCCGATTTCAGCAAGATAGACAAAAAAGAGGCAGAAGAATTAATTAACAGAATCTTTATCAAGGCAAAAATATATGCTGGGTAATATCTATAATTTAATTTTTTACCAACCCCTTTTTAATGTCCTGATTTTATTTTACCAATATCTGCCAGGCCGAGATTTCGGAGTGGCCGTAATTTTATTAACCGTTTTGATCAGGTTGATTTTATACCCGCTAATGGCAAAATCAATCAGGTCGCAGAAGATTTTATCGGAACTCCAGCCCAAAGTTAAGGAAATTCAGCAAAAATTTAAAAATGACAAGCAGGGCCAGGCCAAGGAGATAATGGCTCTTTATCAAAGAGAAAAAGTCAATCCCTTCGGAGGATTTCTTCCGCTTTTGCTCCAGTTGCCGATTTTGTTCGCGCTTTACCGGGTATTTTGGACGGGTTTGCAAGAAGGGCAGATGGATAACCTTTATAGTTTTATATCAAGACCTGCGGCAATTGACCCCACTTTTCTAGGGATTTTGAATTTAGCCCAGCCCTCAATAATCCTGGCGGTTTTAGCCGGCGTTTTCCAATATTTTCAGACCAAAACAATGTCCCCTTCGATAAGCTCGGGACAAGTCCTGAGAAAAGGAGATTCAATGGACCGATTTTCGGGTATGATGCAAAAACAGATGCTTTACTTGTTTCCTCTTTTTACAGTTTTTATTTTATGGAAGCTTCCTTCAGCTATAGGCATTTATTGGGTGGTAACTAGTTTATTTTCCATAGGCCAGCAATATCTAATAATGAAACCCCATACCAGAGCAAAGCTCGGTACGGGGCAAGAGCAACATGGAATTTCAAAATAGCGTTAAAAAAATAATCGAAGAGTTTTTTGAAAGAGCGGCTTTTGAAGTTGAAGTTGAAGTTTTGCCTCAAAGCGGCTCAACCCTGCCCGTAAATATAAAAACCGACGAGCCGCAGATTTTAATCGGCCAGAACGGCCAGACGCTTTTTGAGATTCAGCATATTTTAAGGGCGATTTTAAGAAAAAAAATCGGCCGAGAAGAATTTTTATATATCGACCTAGATATCAACGATTACAAGAAAAAGAAAATTGATTATTTAAAAGAATTGGCAAAAAGCGCGGCCGATGAAGTCGCCCTAATGAAGCAAGAGAAAATTTTAGAGCCGATGTCAGCTTACGAGAGGAGAATTATCCATTTAGAGTTGGCGAATAGGCCAGATATTGTTTCAGAGAGCACTGGCGAAGAGCCGGAAAGAAAGATAATAATTAAACTTAAACCTTAAAAATTAAGATTTTTTAATGTCAAAATGTCGGGGTTTATTATCTGGAGTAATAAAACAGATGCCAAGAGAAGCAAAAGCCCGAGAATAGCCGAAGAGATTATATCTCTGGCATCTTTTTGGATAGCCGGATTGCCGACTGACGATACGTAGCGTACACCGCCGTAAATCAGCATAGCAAAAGCTAGAATGCCGGAAATCGCTATTGAAAAATTAAAAAAGTAAGTTATTAATTCGGGAAGAGTGGTCTTGTTGTCAATTGTAAGGCCGCCTGGCAGGGTGGGCCAGTTAATTTCTGTTGCTTTTACCGCAGAAGTGTTCAAAAAAAGCGAGTAAACTCCGAAAATTAATAGCAGGGCTCTTTTTTTTATTTTATTTTTATAAAATTTCAGCATAGTATTCTATTTTTATAATAGTTTTTATTGGTTATTTTAGCAAGAAGTCTATTCTCCCGTTTCCAAACTAAAGTTTCTCAAATCAGATATTGCCTCAAAAATAGCTAAAAACGTCCAACCGAAAAGAATGGCGCCAACATAGGGAATAAATTCTATTATCCCTATTATTCCAGCCCTTGCCCCGACTTTTCCGAGTTTTTTCATAAAACTAACTCCTTTTTTTTGGATTGCTTGCTGCCTTCCTTTTATTGTTAAATCAGGACTGCTTTCGGGGGTAACCGTTCTTTCTCCTCCAGAACGGGTGAATATCCAAATTCCAAAAATAGTAAAACCAATTATATCTAAAATACCCAAATCATCTAAACCAAAAAGCATCAAAATTAAACTAATAATGTCCAAACACAAGGCAATTAAAAGCATTATCGGAAATATCGTTACTGCTTCTAAAATACCCTTTGGGGAAAAACCAATCATAAATTTATTTTAATTCTTCTTTAGCTTGTTTTATTTTTAAAATCTCTTCTGGGTTGGAAGTGACAATCTGATCTTCTATATAAGAGGCCACGACTTTAATGGCTACGTGTTTTTGGCCGGCAAAGAAAATTCCCTCCCCCACCTCTGCTTCCAGCAACAGATATTTTTCCTCGTCGGTCAGGTTGAATGTTTTCTGGACTATTTCTATTGTCGCCGAGCTTTGTTTTAACAGAATCTGCATTGAAGAGTTGGTGATAATGGGTTTGCCGTATTCCGACTTCATAAAGTCGCCCACGTCCTGGGTGATGGTGGTGACCCCTAGCCAGTATTTCCTGGCCCGCTTGCACATGCCGAATAAGAACGAGGCGCCATCTTCAGTCCTCATTATCCACCAGGCCTCATCCACCACTAAAATCCTTTTTTTCATTTCCGAGCGGACCTTGTTCCAGATATAGCGCATGACTAAAAACATGGCGATGGGCCTTAATTCATCTTCCATATCCCTGATGCCGAAAACCACTAAGGGCTTATTCATCGAGATATTGGTTGGCTGGTTGAAAAATTGGGCAAAAGTTCCTTTGGTAAATTTTCTTAAGCGCTTCACTAATCCTTCGGCCCCATCCATTCCTTCCAAAACTTGTTCCAAATCATCCATAAGGGGAATATTTTTTTGCCAGTTCGTAGGGTCAGTTTGCGGCGTAATATCTTTGGCGGCATAGGTTTCAGACAGAGCCCGGTCTATAACGCCATCTTCTTCCGGGGTCAATCCTCCCAGCATGATTCTTAATAATCCCACTAAGTTGATGATGTTTGATCTTAAAACGTCTTCCGGCTTTTCATCTTCCCTTGGGCTCGGCAAATCAAAGGGATTAATATGATTTTCCGAAGCCAGGGATATATTGAAAAATGACCCGCCAACGCCCTCAGCCAGGGATTTATATTCATTTTCCGGGTCAAGGATTATGGAGTCAACCCCCAGCATCAAAGAACGCAAGACCTCCAATTTTATGGCATAAGATTTACCCGAACCGCTTTTTGCGAATATAACTGAGTTGGCGTTTTCCAAGCTAAAGCGGTCAAATAAAATCAAAGAATTATTGTGCTTGTTAATGCCGTATAAAATCCCGTCGCTGGAACTTAAATCAAAAGAAGCAAATGGGAAAGTGGAAGACAATGGTTCGGTATTCATTGAAGTATGCACCTGGAGCTGATCTAAACCGTAAGGCAGGCAGGAATTAAATCCTTCTCTTTGCTGGTAAAGGGCGGGCTTGATGTAAATTAAACGGGATTCCAAAATAGACCTCAAGGAGTTTTCAACGTCTTTCAATTCTTTTTCCGTAGTGGCGTAAGCGGTTAAATACAAGCCGAATTTGAACATTTTTTCCTGGGCTGTCATTAAAGAGTCCCTTAAGGATTCCATGTCCTGGTAAGCGGTTTCCAGGGCCGGGTCGCGGATTATTCCCTTTGATTCCTTTTCCATGATTTCCGCCTGGACTTCGGTCACCTTTCTTCTTAATTTTTTTAAAATGCTGCCGGTATCAATCGGATGAATGTGAAAACCGATATCCATCGGGGTATCCATATTAATGACGGGAGAGAACCAAGACGTGCTTAAATAGCGGGGATAAGAAAAAATAAAAAAAGATTTTGCTAAACG
>CAZWNE010000007.1:0-28902 GCA_964635155.1 uncultured Candidatus Saccharibacteria bacterium | reverse complement strand
CGAACCTCCACGCCTTTCGGCACCAGCTCCTTAGGCTGGCGTGGCTGCCATTACACCACCCGCGCGCTTGTCCGCCGTAGCTTTAGCGGAGGCGGATTGTTCCTTCAGCTTGCCCTTTTTGCCCTTGGCTGTTCTCAAATAATAAAGTTTTGCCCTTCTTACTTTTCCCCTTTTTAAAATCTCAATTTTTTCAATAATAGGGGAATGCAAAGGAAAAACTCTTTCTACTCCGACGACGGAAATTACTTTTCTTACAATAATGGTTGAACCCATTTCTTTGCCGTGTTTTCTAGAAATGACAATGCCTTCAAAAGTTTGGATTTTTTCTTTATCACCCTCCTTTATCTTTTGGGAAACCAAAACCGTGTCGCCCGGTTTAATCTCGGGCAGATTCGCTTTTATCTGCGACTTTAAAAAATTGTTTATTTTTGTGGCCATATAAACGAGTTTTTATTTTAATAAAAACGAAGTTTGAAGATGAAGCGAAGCTTCATTGACCGCCTAGCACTTCTTTAAGATAACAAAATCTTTAATAAAAAACAAGTGCTCTTTTGGGGACGAAAAAGCGCCGGTTTACGGCACTTAGAAATGGTGGGCAGTACAGGATTTGGACCTGTGGCCTCCTTTACGTCAAAAAGGCGCTCTACCGCTGAGCTAACCGCCCAATGCGCGTGGATGGATTCGGACCATCGACCCCCACTTTATAAGAGTGGTGCTACTACCGCTGAGCTACACGCGCTTAATTTTTACTTTTACCAGATTTTTATTTTTTAGCAAGGCCTGAATCTTGTGAGGTGATGTTTTTTTTAATCCCACCAACTCTTCAAACTCCTCTTTTTCAATTGTTTCTTTTTCAATCAAGCGTTTGGCTACCCTCTCAAGCAGATTTCTTTTCTTGGTTAAAGTTTTTTGGGCCGTGATTTGGGCGGTTTTAATGATTTTTTCCACTTCCGCGTCAATTTTTTCCGCCACTTTTTCAGAATAGTTTTGGCGCTCGTTTCCTTCCCAGCCCAAAAATGCCAGTTCCTCTTTTTCGCCAAAGGAAATCGGGCCCAAAGAAGACATGCCGTATTCTTTGACTATCTTTCTGGCTATAAAAGAGGCTTTTTCCAAGTCATTTGCGGCGCCTGTCGTTATCTCGCCGAATTTCAGTTTTTCCGCCGTGTATCCGCCAAGGAGCGTGGCTAGCTCTCCCAAGAATTCCGATTTAGTTTTCATTTTCCTTTCTTCCGACGGCATTTTCAAAGTATAGCCGGCGGCGAGACCTCGGGCGACTATGGAAATCTTTCTGACAAGCTCACCGCCTGGCAAAAAGGCATCGGATAAAGCATGGCCGGCCTCGTGATAAGCGGCAATCTCCTTTTCTTTCACAGACAGGATATGGGATTTTCTTTCTGGTCCCAATAGCACCTTTTCTATTGAATCCAGAAAATCCTCCTGGAAAATCTGGATTTTGTTTTTTCTGGCAGCCAAGAGCGCGGCTTCATTGACTACGTTGGCTAAATCCGCTCCGGAGAATCCAGGAGTTCTTTCGGCTACTTCCCGCATATTAACGTTCAGAGCCAAGGGCTTTCCTCTGTTATGAATTTTTAAAATTTCTTCCCGGTCGTTAACGTCTGGTAAATCCAAAACAATTCTCCGGTCAAACCGGCCAGGCCTTAATAAGGCAGCATCCAAAACCTCGGGCTTGTTAGTCGCCCCTATAACAATTCTTCCGTCATCTCTTTCAAAGCCGTCCATCTCAGATAAAATTTGATTTAAGGTTTGTTCTCTTTCTTCGTGCCCGCCGGTCACTCCCACGCCCCTAGTCCTGCCGATTGAGTCAATTTCATCTATAAAGATGATGGCTTTGCCTACTTTTTTGGCGGTGGCAAACAGGTCGCGGGTTCTGGCTGCTCCCACGCCCACAAAAAGTTCAATAAATTCCGAGCCGGCAATGGAAAAGAAAGGCACATTGGCTTCAGAAGCGATGGCTTTGGCCAAAAGCGTTTTTCCCGTTCCTGGAGGGCCCACCAAAAGAACTCCCTTTGGGATCCTGGCTCCGATTTGCAGATATTTTTTGGGATTTTTCAAGAAATCAACTACTTCTCCCAATTCTTCTTTGGCCTCTTTTAGGCCGGCTACATCCGCAAAAGTGATTTTTTCTTTGGGTGGGCCGTCAGCGCCGAATAATTTGGCTTTAGCTTTAGTAAAATCAAAGACCTGCATGCCTCCTCCGGCTCCTCCTTTGGCCTGGCGGAAAATGAAAAAGAAAAATCCGACAAAAAGCAAAAGCGGCAAAACGGAAAACAAAATAGGCCCCAGCCAATTCCAGACTCCGCCGGCTTCCTTAACGTCAACTTCCACCTTGGCCAATTTTGTTTTATCAACTCCGTAGTTAAACAAAGTTTCTGTCAAGCTGATTTCCGCTTCTTTTTTTGATTGGCCCTTAGCGCCATCTGTAAAAATTATTGCCAGATCGTTGCCGGAAATCGTGATTTGTTTTATTTTATCTTGATTTATATCTTGGGCTAGCTGGGTGATAGAGATTATATTTTTCTGTTCTTGCTGCAAAAAACTGAAAACCCCGGCAATGACAAAAAAAATCAAAACAACGAATATAAAATTTTTAAGAAGGTTTCTCATCGCCAATTTATTATAGCAGATTTTTTTAAAAAAAGAAGCGGCCTCGTTTTGATGCGAGGCCGCGATAAAATGGTCTTTTCTTATTGTTTCTTCCACTGCGAGACCACTTCGCGGGGAATATTGCCTAATGCTCGGTGGACGATTCCGGCGATGTCCTGAGGAGCAAGATTAGTATACTCCTCGGGTTCCAGTTTCCAACTCCGGCTTCCAGAAAGAATAAGGCCTAAGCTGTCGTGGAGGAACCAGTTTTTAACCGGTTCTCCTCGTCCTATGTACTGGAGATTTTTGCCCATAACATCAATGTTACGGACTTTGCCTTCGCGGAATCGAATCATTTCGGCGACTTTATTCAATTGGAGAGAAGGATAGTCTCTATGTCTTTGAATCCCGACATAAAATCTATCTTTCCTTCGAAATTGGGTCCATACTACCACGGCGGCTCCTTGTTCAAAAGCTGCCTCTCGAAGTTCTGGATGCCAGAAAAGAGAGGCGATTTTTATGCCGTTTGGCAGAGTGGTCCATTCCGCATGCTCTCGGAGGGCTTTCCTGTTTTGAACTCTTTGGGTTTCTTGTCCATATATAATATCAAAGAGCTCGAAGACCCGCTCCTGAATTTTCTGCCAATCAATGATGCCGCCAGATTTTTGAAACTCAAGCCTTCTTGGATAACCCTCGATGATAAAATGGACAGAGGTAGCTGGCAGTCGCTCTATGTTATCCACCGCTTTTGCGAGCTCAAGAAGAGGTTCAAGCCCCGGATCGTCAAGTCCAAGTCCTTTTGCGAGTAGGTGAGAGCTGCTGGTATTTTTTAGAGATTTTCCGTGCTGGTCGTATTCCCTTCCGCCGGTGTCAAAATGGATAACCGTTGGGTCGCTATCTGTTCCGGGTAGAATTTCGCCAGCATTAACGAAGACAACCTGGGCTTTTTTCGTTTTGGCGATAAAATTCTTCGCCATCCATAAGCAAAGCCAGGCATCGTCATCCGGGAAGCGATGGCCTACCAGAGTTTTAATCTCTGGAGCTGCTTCCTTGAAAGCCAGTCCTACTAGTCGTTCCACCAACCCTTCAAATCTTGCCGTGTCTGTTTGCACTTTCTTTTCCTTCCTTATAAATTTTATTCAGGAACTTAATTGTTCCTATACTGGCTATAATATAGCACTATGTTTTTATTTTGTCAATACTAATTTCTGAAAACAAAAAATGCCCTTTCGGGCAATTTGTGTTGCTTCCCTCGGATAAAGTATGCTTAATTTATTTCTCCACCGGCTTTAAGCTCATTTTGTGCTCTTTTGGGTCGATGAGCAAGATTTCAAATTTGTATTTTTTGCCTATTTCCACTTTTTCCTGCATTTTTGTCTGGCTGCCGAATTCGGAAATATGGCAAAGGCCCTGAATTTCCGGGGTTAATTGGACAAAAATGCCGAAGGGGTTGAATTTGGTCACCTTGCCCTCGACAATATCTCCCTTTTTATACTTTTCATCAATCTTCAGCCAGGGGTCTTCTTTTAGGGCCTTTAAAGAAAGGGAAACTTTGTCCCCGGTAATATCAATGATTTTGGCCTTAACATTTTTACCGACCTTAACGACTTCCGATGGGTCTTCGATAATTTTCCAATCCAGCTCAGAAATATGGATTAGGCCTTCGATAAAATCAGGGCCGGTCCCTTCTCCATTGAATTTGACAAAAGCGCCAAAATCGGTCAGCCCGGTTATTTCGCCTGCCACGACATCGTCTTTTTTATATTTTTTCAAAAGCTCTTTAATCAAATCCTGCTTTTTGGCTTTTTCAGACAGAATAATTTCCTGGGTCGCGGGCTTTAAATCAAAAATTTTAACTTCCAGCTCTTGGCCGATAAATTTTAAAAGCTCCTGTTGGATTTTTTGGGGGTCTCCTCCTTCAACTTTGGGATAATGTTCAGAATCCAGTTGTGAGACCGGTAAAAATGCCGAAATGCCTGAAATTTCCGCCAAAAGCCCGCCTTTATTGGCTCCCAGAATTTTAACCTGAATCAATTCTCCCTTTTCTTTCTTTTGCGATAAGATATCCCAGGTTATTTCCGCCGCGGCTCCCTTCACGGACAATTCAATAAAACCTTCTTCATTTTCCAAATCAATAACTTTGGCGAAAATGGCGTCGCCGGGTTTCAATCCCCGGATTTTATTTTTGGATTCCAAAAACTCTTTGCCATAGATAATTCCCGTGCCGATGGGCCCTAAATCCAAAAAAAGAGAGGACTTTCCCCGGTTTATTACTTTTCCTTCCATAATATCGCCAACTCTGGCAGGTTTTATTAAATTGTTCTTTTCCAAGATGTCTTTCATCGAGTTTTTATTTATAAAAACGAAGATAAAGATGAGGCAAAGCCTCATCGCTAAATATACACGATTATTGAGTTATTGCAAGGGTATGATAAAATATAAATATGCAGATGTTTTGGAAAGGACAATCTTGTTTTCAAATTCTAGCCGGGCAGATTAAAATTGTTATAGATCCTTTTTCCGAAGAGGCGGGGCTTCGGCTTCCCAAACTGGAAGCCGATGTTTTATTGATAACCCACACCCACGAAGACCACAACAATATTAAAGCCGTTGGAGGATCTCCTTTTTTGATACAGGGGCCGGGCGAATACGAAGTTAAGGGAGTTTATGTCAAAGGAATCCCCAGTTTTCATGATGACAAAGAAGGCAAAGAGCGGGGGAATAATACCATCTATATGATTGAAGTTGAAGATTTAAAAATCTGCCACTTGGGAGATTTGGGCCAGAAAGAATTAACAAAGGAACAAATGGAGGAAATAGGCGAGATAGATGTTTTAATGCTGCCCGTGGGCGGCATTTATACGATTTCTGCTAAAGAGGCGCTCAACATAATGTCGCAGGTTGAGCCGAAAGTTACCATACCTATGCATTATGCCCTTCCGAAACTGAAATATAAGTTAGAAGGGGTTGATAAATTTTTAAAAATATTGGGGATAAAGTCAATTGCGCCTGAAGAAAAATTAACGATTAAAAAGAAAGATATGTCAGAAGAGGAGGCCAGAGTGGTCGTTTTAAATCCTTAAAATTATGCCGGCTAAAAATAAAGTTAAACAACTAGATACCGGAATCGGCAGAATTAACTCAAGGGAAATCGTGACTGAAATGCGCGAGTCCTATCTTGACTACGCCATGTCGGTTATTGTTTCTCGGGCTTTGCCCGATATTAGAGATGGTTTAAAGCCCGCGCATAGAAGGATTCTTTATACCATGATTGAGGACGGCTTGCGCCACGATGCTAAATTTAGAAAATCAGCTACGGTCGTAGGAAGTTGCCTTGGTCGTTATCACCCTCATGGAGATGTAGCCGTCTACGACTCTTTAACTAGAATGGCTCAAGATTTTTCTTTACGATATCCTTTAATTCAAGGTCAAGGAAATTTTGGTTCACTCGACGGAGATTCCCCAGCTGCAATGCGCTACACTGAATGTAGAATGTCGAAAATCGGGGAGGAAATGCTTAAAGATATTGAAAAAGAAACGGTTGAATTCAGGGATAATTACGACGGCACCAGAAAAGAGCCAAGCGTTTTACCCTCGCCCGTGCCGCAACTTTTATTAAACGGCTCTTTGGGCATTGCTGTGGGCATGGCCACTTACATACCACCTCATAACTTATCGGAAGTATCCGATGCTTTGATTTATTTAATCGACCATCCTAAAGCCGATACGGAAGACCTTTTCCAGTTTATCAAAGGCCCTGATTTCCCGACGGGAGGAGAAATATTCAACCAAAAAGAAATACTTTTAGCTTATAGCCAAGGCAAGGGGCCTGTTCTGTGCCGGGCAAAAACGGAAATTGCCGAAGAAAAATCCGGCAAAAACCAGATTGTTGTTTTTGAAATTCCCTTCCAGGTCCAGAAATCCGCGCTTTTAGAACAAATCGCCGCTTTGGTCCAAGAGAAAAAAATAGAAGGGATAAAAGATATCCGCGACGAGTCCGATAAAGAAGGATTGAGAATTGTCATTGATTTGGCTAAAGACGCCATTCCTCAAAAGGTTTTGAACCAGCTTTACAAGTTTTCCGACCTGCAAAAAACATTTCACTTAAATCTTCTGGCCTTAGTCGACGGCATTCAGCCTCGGGTTTTGGGATTAGCCGAATTGCTGGGTTATTTCATAGCGCACCGCAAAGACGTTGTTTTTAAAAGAGCAAAGTATGATTTAAGAAAAGCCAAAGAAAGAGGACATATTCTAGAGGGCTTGCATAAGTGCTTAGGCAATATTGACGAGGTGATAAAGATAATCAAGAATTCCCAAGACAGGCAAGATGCCGAAGGAAAATTAATGAAAAGATTTCGTTTGTCTCAAATCCAGGCTAATGCCATCTTGGAAACGAAATTGGCGGCCTTGGCTAAGCTGGAAAGGAAGAAAATAGAAGACGAATTAAAAGCGATCCAGCTGATGATTAAGGAATTGGAGGCCATCTTAAAAGACCCCAAGAAAATTCAGGAAATAATCAAAAAAGAAATCCGGGAAGTTAAAACAAACTTTGGAGACGAAAGAAGAACCAGGGTCCATGCCAGCAAGATTGATGAAATTGCCGAAGAGGACTTGATTCCCGCCCAGGAAACGATTATCACCCTGACCCAGGGCGGATATGTTAAAAGAATTGACCCGGAAACCTATAAGCTTCAAAAAAGAGGGGGCAAGGGGATTGTGGGAATGAAAACCGTGGGAGAAGATATTGTCGAGCATTTTTTGACCGCTAATACCCATGACAAGCTTTTGTTTTTCTCAGATTCAGGCAAGGTTTTTCAGACGCCGGTTTGGGAGATTCCCGAGGGCACGAGAGTGGCCAAAGGCCGGGGACTTTTGAATTTTTTGGAAATTTCGCCTCAGGAAAAAATTCTTTCGCTTTTGCCCATAGAAAAAAAAGACGAGGCCGCTGGAGCAAAATATTTAGTTATGGCGACCAAAGACGGCATAGTGAAAAAAACCGGCCTGAAAGAGTTTGAAAATGTCAGGAAGTCTGGGCTAATCGCCATTACTTTAAAGAAAGGCGATTCTTTAAAAATGGTCCAAAAATCTTCGGGAGAAGATGAAATAATTTTAGTGGCAAAATCTGGCCAAGCCATTAGGTTTAAAGAAAAACAAATCAGGGAAATGGGTCGGACCGCTTCGGGCATTAGAGGGATAAGAATAAAGAAAGGAGACGAATTGATAGGAATGGACATTATACGAAATACGAAATCCGAAGCACGAAATCCGAAACAAAAAGAAGAAAATTGTCTTCTAGTGGTTATGGATAAAGGATATGGCAAAAAGACGGACTTAAAAGAGTATAAATTGCAGGGCCGAGGGGGCTCGGGGGTTAAGACAGCTAAAATAACTCCCAAAACCGGCAATTTAATTTACACTAAAGTTTTAAGCGGCCAGGAGGAATTGATTGTCATTTCCCAAAAGGGCCAAGTTATCAGGACTTTGATTTCAACCATTGCCAAATTGTCCAGGTCCACCCAGGGGGTCAGAGTTATGAAGCTAGATGAAGGCGATAAAGTGGCGTCTGCCACCTGCATATAACATTTGTATGAATAATTTTTTAAATCCCTCGGAAATTTTAAAAAAAATAAAACTGGAAAAAAATATGACCGCCGCTGATTTTGGTTCGGGTTCTGGCGGCTGGGTTATTCCTTTGGCCAAGATTCTGGAAGATGGCCGGGTTTTTGCCTTAGATATTTTAGAAGAGCCGCTTTCGGCTTTAAGGTCGAGAGTCAAACTGGAAAAACTTTCCAATATTGACGTTATTAAAGCCAATGTGGAAAAGGGGGTCAGTTTGTTAAGCAATTCCTGTGATTTAGTTTTAATGACCAATTTGTTGTTTGAAGCGGAAAATAAAAAATTTATAATAGAGGAAGGAAAAAGGATTATGAAAAAAGGAGCTAATCTCCTTATTATTGATTGGAAACCGGGCGTCGCCTTTGGCCCCAAAGAAAAAATTTCAATAGAAGAAATTATTGAGATAGCTTCAAGGCTTGATTTTAAGCTGGAAACAAAATTTAATGCCGGCCCTTATCATTACGGCTTGATTTTGGTAAAGTGATATAACATGGCAAAAAAGATTTATATAATTTTCGCAGTTTTCTTCTTTATTGTTTCGTTTTTTAATTTAGTTACCGGCAAAGCCATAGCAGCGGTTACTGCCGATTTAGATATTAGTCCAAATCCCGCTGTTGCGGATCAAGAAGTTAATATAACAGTTTTCGCTGACGATTCTGAAATTCTAAGAATAAATCTTATTATTAAGGGGGAGAGAGTTGATTCTTATGATTGTAATAATACAGAACGACAACGTTGTTGGCATTCTTTTCCCAGAAAATTTGATACGGTTGGGAAGTACAAAATCACCGGAGAGATAATTTCCAGTCAGTTCCCAGGTATAACTAATACCCCGGAAAAAATATTAAATGTTGTGGCGGCCGCGCCAACCCCTACCCCTGCCCCGACTCCTTGGCAATCTAGAACTTGCCCTCCAAATACAATTTGTAATCCTTTAAAAGCTAATAATTTTGACGATTTGGTAAATTATCTTATTAAGTTTGCTTTTTATATTGCTTTGGCTATAGCTCCTTTAATGATAATTTATGCCGGATTCCTTTGGATTACTTCAGCCGGCGAAGCGGCTAAAATTCAAACCGCCCAGAAGATAATTTTATATACTTCCATCGGGCTTGGCATTATCTTGCTTGCCAGGGGATTAATTGCTATAATAAAATCAGCTTTAGGAGGATAAAATTTTTGAACCCTGTAGTAGAAATTTGACATGATTTTTCTGAAAGAAAAATCAATATTGTGAAACAAGTCAAATTTTCACTACGGGGAAAGGTCGAATAGGCGATGAGGCGTTGCCTCATCTTTATACTTCGTTTTTTTAAGAAAAAAACTCGTATGAAAAAACTTTTAATCGGTTTAGCTTTATTAACCATCGTTGCGGCGCCCTTATCGGCTTCGGCGATTGTTGACGCCCCTCAAGAATGTTGTAAATTAAGAAAAACAATTATTCTAGATGGCGTAACGTTCGATAAAGCTGCGATTGTCGGGGAAACGCTTGGCGCTGTATGTAGCGTCGGCACGATAGACGCAGCAACCGCTAATTGGGGAATGGTTTGCCTTATTAATACTTTAAACGGAATAATTGACTGGACGTTTACTGTTTTGATTATTTTGGCTGTTTTTATGACAATTTTAGGCGCTTGGACTATCGTTACCGCCGGCGGGAAAGCAGAGAGTGTAAGTACTGGGAAAAACTTTATTTTGTTCGCGGCTATTGGGTTGGCTGTAGCATTCTTAGCCAAGGCGCTTCCTGGGGTTGTCAAATCCATAGCAGGATTCTAGAAATATTATTGTTTAAGCGATGAGGCGTTGCTTCATCTTCATCTTCGTCCTATACGGACTCGATAAATAAATCAGCCCCGCCTCTTAAAGATGGTGGGGTTGATTTTAGCCCAGGTGACGAAACGGTATACGTACTAGCCTTAGGAGCTAGCGGGAGAAATCCCATGAGAGTTCGAATCTCTCCCTGGGCATTACGCTTTTACCGTTATTGTCCTTTTTTTATCTCTTAAAATCTTGGTCATTCTGACGGTTAAAATCCCTTCTTGCATTATTGCTTCAACCCTGTCGGGATCAATTTCCACAGGCACAATCACTTCCCTAGCAAAAGGCCCCCAGTAGCATTCTTTAGTGAAATAATCGCCGTCCTCTTCCAGGGGTTTTTGTCTGATTCCCCTGATAGACACGATATCCCTTTCTATGGTTACCTCCAAATTTCCCGGCTTTATTCCGGCAATGGCGGTTTGGATAATCAAATTTTGTTCTGTTTGAAAAACATCAATAGCCAGTTGGCCAGCCGGTTCTTCAAACCATTCTTCTTTACCCGCCGTAGCTTTAGCGAAGGCGGGCTTATTCAGCCCTTCAATTTCTATTTTTTGGGCTGGCTCGGGTTCTATTTTTAATTCCTGGGGGGGCTTGACAGGTTCTGGCGATGAGGACGAAGTCCTCATCTTTAACCTTCGTCCCGCTTTTGCGGGGTTCGGTTTTTTAATAGGTTGGACTTTTGGGGGTTCAGGTTCTTGAATTTGTTCATCTGTCTTCGATTCCACCCCCATTCCCTTTTTTAGTTTTTCCAAAAATGAAGGCATAATGATTATATTTTAGCAATTTTGGATATTCTTTGCAACTTTTTGATTCCGAAAGCAACGAAAATAGCCAAACCCGTTAGAATTGCCAACGGGCCAAAAATTCTTAAATTTCCCTCTCCCCTCATAATAAAGAAATTGTAAAAACCGTGCAAGATTGCGGCGATTAGCAACCCCAAGGCAACGAATTTCGTTCTTTTTTCTTCTTTGTAAAAAGAAAATGACAGAAAATAGCCGATTGTTCCCGACGCCAAAGCATGCAAAACAGTTGCTCCCGCAAATCTGAAAATTGATATTTCCAAAGTTCGGCCCCATAAGAATCCGGGGCCCAGCTGGAATAAAATCAAAATATTTTCCAGGGCCGCAAACCCTAAAGCTGAAATTATCATATAGAGCATGACATCAATGGGTTCGTCGCATTCGGGGTGTTTTAGAACTAGACCGCGAACCACCAGATATTTTAAAAATTCTTCCACTAAAGCTACGCCGATAAAAGTGTTTAGCAGGGCGAGTAAAAGCGGCGGAAGATTAAATTCGCCGAAGGTTTTGAAAATGCCGACTTCCAGAAAAACTGCGGGGATGGCCACAAGCATTCCCCAAAAGAAAATTCGCAGCACTGTTTTATGAGATTCGGGATGGACATCCCTTCTTAAATAAAAAAGCAGCCAAATAATGCTGGGCAGGGTGCCAAAAATTATGTAAAGGGGATAGCTTACCTGGGCCATGATTCAACCATTAAAAAATCTTTTTTATTTTTAATCGGCAACTGCTGGTATATTTCTTCGGTGATAAACGGCATAAAGGGGTGCAAGAGCTTCAGGGAGTTCAACAATACGTATAGTAACGCATCTTTTGTTTTTTTATCATTTTGCCCTTTTGATTTTTCAATATAGACGTCGCAAAAGTCGTGCCAGAAAAAATCATAGAGCTCCCTGGCCGCTTTCCCGAATTCGAAATTCTCCAGATTTTTATTTGTTGATTCCGTGATTTTCTTCAATTTTTTAACAATTGGGGAATTCAGCTTTCCGTCAATATCGGCGCCGTCGGTTTGCGACATGACAAATCGGCTTGCATTCCAAAGCTTATTGCAAAATTTGCGGCCCATTATGATATTATCTTCCACGAATTTTATATCTTGTCCTCCCATTATTTGCCAGGCTATGCCAAAGCGGACGGCATCGGCCCCGTATTTTTCAATCAAAAGCAAGGGATCAATTCCCGTGCCTAATGATTTCGACATTCTTTTTCCTTCTTTGGTTAGGACCGTGGCATGGATATAAACATCTTTAAATGGCGATTCTCCCATAAATTCCAAGCCGGAAAAAACCATTCTGGCCACCCATAAATTGATAATTCCCCGGTCGGTTGACAAAACATCGGTCGGATAAAAATTTTTTAAGTCGTCTGTTTTTTGAGGCCAACCGAGTGTCGCAAATGGCCAGAGGGCCGAAGAAAACCAAGTGTCCAAAACGTCATTAACTCCTTCAATCGGAATTTTATGGCCCCACCAGATTTGGCGGGAGATGCACCAATCTTTGATGTTTTTTAACCAATTAAAATAAATTTTTTCCCAGCGCTTGGGATGAAATTTTATCTTGCCAGATTTTACGGCTTCAATAGCCGTTTTAGCCAATTCATTCATTTTCAAAAACCACTGCAAACTGGGCAGAGGCTCTAAAATTGCATTACAGCGGTAACAGCGGGGAAGGGGATGGGCGTAATCCTCAACTTTTTCAATCAGATTTTCTTTTTTCAGTTCCTTAATCACAATTTCTCGGCATTCGAGCGGCTTTAACCCCTCGCATATTTTCGACTCTTTTGTCATTAGCCCTTGTTCATTAATAATCTTAATAACTTCCAATTGGTGGCGTTCTTTAATTTCCCAGTCGATTAAATCGTGAGCCGGAGTCACTTTGACCGCTCCTGTGCCGAATTTTTGGTCAATGATTCTGTCGCTGATGATCGGGATTTCTTTATTTTGAATCGGTAAAATTGCGGTTTTTCCGATTAAATTTTTATATCTTTTATCTCTGGGGTTTACCGCCACGGCCGTATCTCCCAGCATAGTTTCAGGTCGAGTCGTGGCCACGACAATCTGCCCTCCTTCTTTTAAGGGATAACGGATATACCAAAGTTTTCCCGGCTCTTCTTTATATTCTATTTCCAAGTCGGATAGCGAGGTTTGGCATCTCGGGCACCAGCTGACCACTCTTTCGCCCTGGTAAATCCAGCCCTTTGCGTGGTAATGGGAAAAAGCGGCTTCCACCGCTTTGACGTAATCTTTATTCATTGTAAACCTGGTTCTTGACCAGTCGCAGGAAGCTCCCAATTTTTTAAACTGCCCCAAAATAATGTTTCCGTATTTTTCCTTCCATTGCCAGACTCTTTCAACGAATTTTTCTTTTCCCAAATCAAACCGAGTCAGGCCTTCGTTTTTTAATTCCTTTTCCACCACGTTTTGGGTGGCGATACCTGCGTGGTCGGTTCCCGGAATCCAAAGAGTTTTGAATCCCTGGAGCCGTTTCCAGCGGATTAAAATATCCTGGATGGTGGAATTCAAGGCGTGGCCCATGTGCAGAGAGCCCGTTACGTTTGGTGGGGGGATGACGATGGTGTAAGGTTTTTTTCTTGAATCGGGCAAGTTGTCGGGATTAAAAAAACCGTTTTTTTCCCAGAGGCTGTAAATTTTATCTTCCACTAGCTTTGGGTCGTAGGTCTTAGATAGCTCCATGATAAATTTATTCTAACACGCACTTGTTTTTTTTCAATTTTTAAGATAAATTGGGTTTGTGCTTAACCAGGTTAAGTACAATGGCCCCGTCGTCTAGCCTGGTCTAGGACATTTCCTTTTCAAGGAAGTAACACGAGTTCAAATCTCGTCGGGGCTACTATTCTGTACTATTGTATGGTATAATATAGAATATACACAATGGTACAAAATTCTTTACGTCAAAAAGCTTTTGCCTTGCGGAGGCGGGGAAAAAGCTACGGTGAGATTCTCAAAAAATTAAACCTAACCTCAAAGGGGACTCTGAGTTATTGGTTTAAAGGATTAAAACTTTCAGTGGTTGCGCAAAAATTACTTGAAGGGAAAATTAGACTTGCCCGGCAGCGCGGTTTATTCAAAAATAATCGGCGACGTACGGAAGCTATTCAAATTGAAAATAAAAAAGTAAGACAAATTGCCGCAAGCGAAATCAAGCCATTATCGCGATACGAGTTATTGTTGGTTGGAGCCGCTTTGTATTGGGCGGAAGGGTATAATAGGCAGGATAAATTTCCAAGTCCTTTTATCAGCTTTGGCAATTCAAATCTAGATATGGTGGTTTTATTTATTAGTTTTTTAATAAAAGTTATGAAAATTCCAGAAGAAAAACTGCGACCAATTGTTCAAATCCACCGTAATATTGAACCAAAATCAGCTATTGATTTTTGGGCCAAAAATTGCAATATTTCTAAGGAGCGTTTTCGCGTTACTTATCAAATAAGCAGAGCCAGTAAAGGAAAGCGTCCTTTTAATTCGCTTCCTTATGGGACGTTAAAGCTGAATGTTCCCGGCCGCCAACATTTTTTTGAAATTAAAGGTTGGATAGACGGCTTAATAAAACAAAATAATTGTTAATCTCAGTTCAAATCCCGATGGGGCCGCAACGTACAAATTTATTCCAAATGGATTCTTGTTTTGTATTCCTTGGCTTTTTGGGCCAGAAGGGGATATTTTTTTAATTCCTGGTCTTCGGCCAGGATTTCTTTGGCTTCGTTCCGGGCTTTGGAAACCAAGACGCTATCGGTTAAAGAGGCCATGGCGAGATCGGGAATTCCCCACTGCCTGCCTCCAGTGAAATCCCCGGGGCCTCTAATCTGCAAATCTTTTTCTGCCAATTCAAATCCGTTCTCGCAGTCAATCAAGGCCCTTAATCTTCGGTTATAAATAATGCCTGGCGTATCAACAAACAAAAAGCAATAAGATTGGAATTCCGACCTTCCAACTCTCCCTCGGAACTGGTGCAATTGGGCCAGGCCGAATTTTTCCGAACCTTCAATCATCATGACCGAGGCGTTTGGAATATCCACGCCTACTTCGACAACCGAGGTGGAAACTAAGATATCTATGATTTTTTCCTTGAATTCTTGCATGGCATTTTCTTTTTCTTGGGGTTTCATTTTTCCGTGGAGCATGCCGATTCTCAGGTCGGGAAATATTTCTTTTGAAAGCTTTTCGTATTCCTGTTTAACTGCTTTCACGTCCATCCAGGAAAAATTTCTCATATCTAAAAGGGGGTCCTGCCCGCCTAAATTCTCCGAAGGAGATTTTGGCGGGTCTATTCTTGGGCATATGACAAAAGCCTGCCTGCCTTCTTTTACTTGCCGCCTTATAAATTCATAAGTTTGTTTTTTGTCTTTGGGCTGGATTATTTTTGTGATGATTTTTTTTCGGCCTTTTGGCAGTTCGTCTATCACCGACAAATCTAAATCGCCATAGACCGTTAAAGACAGGGTGCGGGGGATGGGAGTGGCGGTCATGGAAAGCAGGTGGGGAATGAAATCTTTTTGCCGGCAGAGCCTGGCTCTTTGTTCTGTTCCAAACCTGTGCTGCTCGTCAATTACTACCAACGCCAAATTATTAAATTGAATAGGAGTTTTTTCAGGAGTGGAAGGATAATAATCCTGGATTATAGCGTGAGTGCCGATTAAAATATCTATTTCACCTAACAGGGCCTGCCTTACAAGTTCCCGGCGAGTTATTTTTTCCCCGGCCAGGTAATTTTCTTTTCCAGTTATTAATCCGATTTTAATGTTAAATTTTTTCAGGAAGGAAGTCATGGTTTTAAAATGCTGTTTGGCAAGAATTTCTGTCGGTGCTAGAAGGGCAACCTGGTAGCCGTTTTTTACCGCATTCAGGCTGGCTATCGCGGCCACGATTGTTTTGCCTGAACCTACGTCACCTTCCAAAAGCCGGTTCATGGGCCTTGGTTTTTCCATATCTTTTAAAATCTGCCAAGCGGATTTTTTTTGGGCATCGGTTAATTTGAATGGAAGATTGTCTATAAATTTTTTTATTAAATCCAATTTTATAGGAACAGCCCTGGCGTTTTCTTTGGCCAGTTTTAATCTTTCCCGCAAAACAAAAATGGCGAGATTGAACAGTTCCTCAAAGGCAAATCTTTTTTTAGCCAGTTCGGCGTCTTTGAAAGAATCGGGAAAGTGAATTTGCCAAAGCGCTTTTTTCAGAGGCAAAAAATCATATTTTTTGACTAATTTTGGGGGCAGGGAATCGGAGATTTGGCTTCCGAGTTCCGTTAGAACGGGTTTTATGATAAAGCGCAGCCATTTAGAAGAAAGCCCTTCGGTTTCAGGATAAATTGGAACGAGCCGACCCGTATGGCTTAAATCCGAAATCCGAAATCCGAAATCAGAAATTTTTTCATATGCTGGGCTGGAAATATATTTTGAGCTTTTTTTGCCCTTGACTTTTCCCGCCAAGCAGACAAAAGTTCCTTTTGCGAGAGCGTTTACCAGATAGGGCTGATTAAACCAGAGGGCTTTTATTTTTCCGGTTTCATCTTCGATTGTCGCCTGGGTCAGCATCATTTTTCTTCTGAAAGCCCGGAAAATTTTGATATCAGCGATTTTTCCCTGAATGCAAAAGGGGCCGCCTTCTTCGGCTTGAGAAATAGGAATCAAATTTGAAAAATCCTCATAGCGGTGAGGAAAATGGAAAAGAAGATCCCCGACGGTTTTAATCCCCAGATTTTTCAGTTTTTTTTGATACTGGGGCCCGACTCCTTGGAGCTGGGCTACCGAAGTAGAGAGATTCATTGTGTCCCCAGAAGGAATTGAACCTTCATCTTAGCCTCCGCAGGGCTACACTCTGTCCGTTGAGCTATGGGGACTAAATACTTCTTAATTTAAACATAAAATTGACCAAAAAGCAAATTCTGATAGAATAAAAATATCTGGAGAGGTGGCTGAGCGGCTGAAAGCGGCACCGTGCTAAGGTGTTAAGGGAGCAATCCCTTCGTGGGTTCAAATCCCACCCTCTCCGAATGAACATCCGTTTTTATTTTCAGGAAATTAATAAGGTGGGTCAGGAAGAGCTGGAAAAATATCTGGCTGGAAAAAAATTAGACCGATTAACCCGCCTGCTTCAGCACGGCAACTTGGCCTTGGCAAAATTCGTGGTGAATGCCAAATACCATAGTCATCATAATATCTTTACGGTCAGGTTGGGGCTGGAAATAGTTAAAAATAATTTTGAAGCGGAAGAGGTGAGCCATAATTTAATTGAGGCGTTTGAGTTGGCTTTTAATAAATTAGTTTATCAGTTGCGGAAAGCGGAAAAATCACGGCATGATAAATAGGGTGGGGTGGCAGAGCGGCCGAATGCGATGGTTTTGAAAACCATTATACCAGCAATGGTATCGTGAGTTCGAATCTCACCCCCACCGCCATTGACAATACTATAGAAATGTAGTATTATTTTTTTGCTAACAATTAAATAAGAGGGAGGTAAAAGAAATGGGAGGATTTCCTGAGCCGAAAGAGGGGTCTGTATTCTTTGGAGATAAAGAGGTTTATGCTTGTCTTGCTTTTCATCCTGTCATTGAGGGGCATACGATAGTTGCCGTCAAAAGGAATGACGTTGATGATATCGGGCAATTACCGGCGGAAGAGCGGCTTCATTTGCTTCAAATTGTATTTGAAGTGGTAAGGCCGGCCCTTCTTGCATGCTATAAAACCGATAAGGTTTACGTAGCATATCTTGACGAAACAGGTCATCCTCATTTTCATCTATTCCCTCGCAAAGAAGGCGAGGGAGAAGGATTCGGCCTTATGGCCAGGCCACACGGAGAATCGACAGATTTTTCAATGATCCACAAACTTCGCTCTTTCGTGGACAAGGCGGTGCGATAGCAATATCCGCCGCTTTTATTTTTAAAATTTTATTAATCGCGGGCGATGACGATGCCGACAATTTCTTTGGCGCCTGCTCCCCGTAGAATTGCGGCGCACTCTTCCATTGTCGTTCCGGTAGTATAAACGTCGTCTGCTAATAAGATTTTCTTTCCCTGGATAATCTCCGGGCTTTTTATTGCGAAAGCGTCTTTTATATTTTCTTCCCTCTTTTCTTTGGCCAGCTCCATTTGAGGCAAGGTTGTTTTTATTTTCAGCAAAACATCCGTAATCATGGTAATTTGGAAAAATTGGGCCAGATATTTTCCGATTTCTTCCGCTTGGTTGTAGCCGCGCCATTTTAGGCGCTTTTTGGCTAGGGGCAGGGGGATTAAAATGAAATCATTAAAGTCTGGTTTCTGGTCTAACAATTTGAAATGTTCTATAATTAAAGAAGACAAGGTTAAGGCAAGCTCTTTAATAAAAGGTTCATACTTGAATTTTTTAATCAGATTCTGGATAAATTTATTTTGGTAGGAAATGGGGTAATATAAATCGGAAAGATTTCGGGTTTCGTATTTTTGGTGGAAGCCCGATATGTCCAGCATGGCTTGGCAGTCCTGGCACAAGTATTCTCCTTCTTTTTTGCAGGAAAGGCAGAATTTCGGGAAGAGTACGTCTAAAACTAAGTTTTTATATGGCATTGCCTTTATTGTATGATATAATTGATGGAAAGAATATCTCATTATGTTTTTTTCTAAATTTTTGCCGAAAAGATTTTTAGGGATTGATATCGGAACAACCGCCATTAAGATTGTGGAGCTTTCGCGCTGGGGAGAAAGGATAAAATTGGAAAATTACGGTGAAATTTCCGCCGGCGTGCTTTATGAAAAAAACTTCCGGACTTTTGAAAAAAATACGCTCTCGCTTTCCAGCCAGAACATCGCCAGGGCAATATCCGCGGTTATGGAGGCGGCAAAAATAAAAACCAAAGATTGTATTTTTTCCATTCCCGATTTTTCCACATTTTTTACCAATTTTGATTTGCCGCTAATGACCAAAGAAGAATTGGGGGAAGCCGTCAAGTACGAAGCTCGCCAGCATATTCCCCTGCCCTTAGGTGAGGTAGCCCTAGACTGGCAAGTGATAGATAATTTTCATAAAAGGGTAACGGAGGAGGAAAAAAATAAAAAATTAAAAATTCTTTTAGTGGCCGTTCCCAATGAAGTTATCAGCCAATATCAGGAAATCGCCAAAATATGCGAGCTGAATCTTATTTCCTTGGAGGCGGAAGTGTTCGGCCTATTGAAAGCTCTTATTTCCAAAGAAGAAACAAGAGTGGTGGGCTTGCTGGATATCGGCGCCCAGAGCACGACTTATAGCATTATCGATAAAGGAGTGCTGAAAATTTCCCACAGCTTTGATTTGGCGGGTAATGAGCTGACCGAGCAAATCGCCAAGAGTTTATCCGTTGATTACACCGTCGCCGAAAATTTAAAAAGACAATACGGCCTTTTATCATCTGCTCAAAATATTAAAGAAATAATTTCGCCCCTGATGGATTCAATTCTAAGAGAAATAGACAGAATTTCCCGCAATTTTTTTCAAAGCGAGCGAAAAGAGGTGGAGAAATTCATTATCGCCGGGGGAGTGGCGTTGATCCCCGGCATCAGGGAATATTTTCAAGCCCACCTTAATAAGGAAACGGAAATCGCCAGTCCTTTTTTAAATATTTATTATCCGCCAATTTTGGAAAAAACTTTAAGAGCTATGGGCCCTTCTTACGCCATCGCGGTAGGGCTGGCGCTTCGCGGGCTAGAGTAATCAAATGGTTGGAATAATACCCAAAACAATTGAAAAATCGCCTTTATGGCAGGATATCCTGCTTTATTTTTCTATCGGCTTTTTCTTAGCCGTTATTTTCAGCTTTTTTGTCTTGAGCAGTTCTCAAAAAAAAATGGAAAATTTTTTGCAAAACTTAGAACAATCTTTATCTCAAATCGGGACGAGAGAGCAAATCGGCCTGGAAAAAGAACTCCAGACAACTGAAAAGCAGATCAATGATTTTTCCCAAGTTCTTGCTTCCCATATTTATCCTTCAAAAATTTTTGATTTTCTTCCAAAAATTATTCATCCCAGGGCCCGGTTTAAGCAGACCGATTTAGATGCGGCAAAATCCACGATTAATATTTCAGGCGAAACCGAAAGCCTGACCTCTTTGCAGCAGCAAATTTTTATTTTTCAGCAGGAATCTTTGATCAGAGATTTTACCCTTAATTCCTTTTCCATCGGAGAAAAGGGGAAGATTGACTTTGATTTTGATATTTCATTAAGCCACGAGATATTTAAACAATAAAAATGCTGAGAAAATCAATTATCATCGTTGTCATGATTGTGCCCGCCTTTATTTTCTTCCTGCTGTTTGTTCTTCCTGAAAAAGACGCCTTGAAAGATTTGAAGAGCAGGGTTCAGGAAAAAGAACAGGAGCTGAAGATGAGGGAAGATTATTTTAAAGATCTTGAAAATATTGCCAAGGGCCTGGCAGAGTATCAAAGCCAGCTTGCTAAAATAAAATTAGCCCTTCCCGAGGGTCCTCAGACGCTTGTTTTTTATAATTTTTTGCAAAAATCGGCCAGCCAGGCTGGATTGGTTTTAAAAAGCATTGATTACCAATTGTTTGACAAAACGATTTCTTTAAATTTAGGAGTTGCGGGCACCGTAGACGGCTTCCGGAATTTCCTTGCCATTTTAGAAGAATCAGCCAGAATGATTAGTATTGAATCTTTTTCTTTCACCAGTCCAGAGAGAGAAAAAGATTTAGTTAATTTTAATCTTAAAATTAAAGCTTATTTTGTCGACTAATATGCCCATCTCTCTCTTAGAGCAGAAAAAGAAGTATAAGTTTTTGATTCCGATTTTGGGATCGCTTGTTTTGGCCACCCTGATTATTCTTTGGCTGGCATTTTTTAAGAATCCTTCGGCCCTGCCGAGTTCGTCGATAACGCCCCCTGTTCCAAAAATCAACATTAATTGGGATACGCTCAAGAACCCAATTTTAGAAACATTAAAATCTTTTGAAACAATTCCGCCCCTGCCGGCTGCTTCCGGCAGAAAAAATCCCTTTTTACCTTATTAAGTATGACACTGATTCAGCAATTAATTCAAAAAGGAATTTTAGACAAAGAAAAAGGCTTAGTCCTGGAATGGGAAGTTAAAAATTCTGGCGGGAAAGAGGAGGATTTAATTTTACAAAAAAGGCTTTTGGACGAAAAATCCCTTTTTAATTTGAAAAGCGAGAATTTGAAGATTCCTTTAAAAGAAGTGGCGCCAGATTCCGTACCCTTAGAGGTCTTGCGATTAATCCCCGAAGACACGGCCAAATTTTATAAAATAGTTTCTTTGGCTAAAAATGAAAAAACATTACAGGTCGGCATGATTTATCCCGAGGACCTTAAGGCCCAGGAGGCCTTAAAATTTCTTGCCCGCCAGCAAAATTTTATTTACCAGGTATTTTTGATCACGCCCACGAACTTTAACGAGCTTTTAAAACAATACCGCAACCTAAAAGGCGAAGTGGGAGTGGCCTTGGAGGAATTAAAAGAAGAAATTAAAAAAGAAAAAGGTCCGGTCAGGACAGGGGAACTGGAACGGTTAGCCGAAGAAGCTCCGGTCAGCAAAATTGTGGCAGTTATTTTGAAACAAGCGCTTGAGGGCGATGCTTCCGATATCCACATTGAACCTACTAAAGAAAAATTAAGAGTGCGATTCCGTTTTTTGGGAGTGCTCTATTCTTCTATTGTTTTGCCCTTAAAAATTCATTCGGCCGTAATCGCTAGAATCAAAATTCTTTCCAATTTAAGAATTGATGAGACTAGAGTTCCTCAAGACGGCAGATTTTCCGCCGAAATTAACGGCAAAGAAATTGATTTTAGGGTTTCCACTTTTCCGACGGCTTTAGGCGAGAAGGTGGCTATAAGAGTTCTTGATCCCTTGATCGGTTTTAAAAAATTTGAAGAACTGGGGTTGCGCGGAAATAATCTTCAAGCGGTTAAAGCGGCCATTGCCAAACCATACGGCTTGATTTTGGTGACCGGCCCCACCGGTTCGGGAAAAACCACCACTTTGTATTCCATTTTGCAACTTTTGAATAAAGAAGGAGTCAATATTGTAACGCTTGAAGACCCGATAGAATATTTTTTGGAAGGGGTTAACCAGTCGCAGATAAGGCCGGAAATCGGCTATGATTTTAGCACCGGGCTCCGCCATATTTTAAGGCAAGACCCCAATGTTATTATGGTCGGCGAAATTCGCGATGAAGAAACGGCAAAACTGGTGACTCACGCGGCCCTGACCGGCCATATTGTTTTATCAACCCTGCACACCACCAATGCTGCCGGGGTTATTCCCCGGCTGATTGATTTGGGAGTAAAGCCCTATTTAATTCCTTCAACTCTTTCTATCGCTGCGGCCCAGAGATTAGTGAGAACTTTATGCTCTGATTGCAAAAAACAAGTAAAACCATCAAAAGAAGTTGAAGAAATGATTTTGAAAGAGATTGAAGATTTGCCGCCGGCAATCAGGCAGGAAATAAAAATTAAAAAACCTTTGCAGATTTTTCAACCTGTTGGCTGCAAAAAATGCAATTCGCTCGGATTTTCCGGCCGGATTTCTTTATTTGAAATTTTAATTATGACTAAATCTTTGGCCGAAATCACTTTAAAAGAGCCATCTGAGGCCAATATTTTGCAAGAAGCCAAGAAGCAGGGCATGGTTACCATGAAGCAAGACGGCATCTTAAAGGTCTTGGAAGGCATAACAGTTATAGAGGAAGTTTTAAGAGCAGCCGAAGAAAAATGAATAATAAATCAATACTTTTAGTGGAGGATGATCCTTTTTTGGCCGATATATACATCACTAAATTAAAGAGTGTGGGCTTTGACGCGGAAGTCGTTGCTTCGGGCGAAAAGTGTCTTGCCCGGATCGCGGAAAAGAATTTTGACTTAGTGCTTTTAGATATTGTTTTGCCTCAAATGGATGGTTGGGAAATTTTAAAAGAAATAAAAGAAATAAAAAAATTTTTGCCAGTGATTATTCTTTCCAATTTAAGCCAGCCAGCCGAAGTTGAAAAGGGTTTGCAACTGGGAGCAATCAAATATCTTATCAAGGCCCACTATACGCCTTCGGAGGTGGTCGAAGAAATAAAAAAAGTTTTAAAATAAAATTATTATGGCAAATTCAGCCGAGTCGTTAATCAGCAAGCTTTTGGAAGTTACAATCAAAGAACAGGCCTCGGACTTGCATCTTTCAACCAATCATCCGCCGGTCTTGAGATTAGCCGGCAGATTGATTCCATTGCTAAAATATAAAATTTTAACCCGAGAAGACCTTGAGAGCGCAGCAAAAACATTGCTTTCGGAAGAGCAGTTCGGCCGGTTCCAACGGGAAAAAGAAATTGATATTTCTTATAATTTTGAAGATAAGGGCAGGTTTAGGGCAAATGTTTTTTTCCAGCAAGGCGAGATTGCCTGCGCCTTAAGGTTGATTCCGGCTAAGATAAAAACAATTGAGGAATTAAATTTGCCGCCTATTTTGGAAGAATGGACCAAGGCCAATCAGGGGTTTGTTTTAATAACCGGGCCTTCTTCTCAGGGGAAATCAACGACTTTGGCCGCGCTGATAGACGGAATAAATCATACTCGGACCGACCATATCATAACCATTGAGGATCCGATTGAGTATCTTTTTCAAGACGACAGGTCTTTGGTCGAGCAAAGGGAAGTGTCCCAGGACACTTTGAGTTTTTCCCGGGCGTTAAGATCAACCTTTCGCCAAGATCCCGATGTAATTATGGTGGGAGAGATAAGGGATGCGGAAACCATTGCCGCGGCCATCACGGCTGCTGAAACCGGCCATTTGGTTTTTTCCACCCTGCACACCAACTCCGCCAGCCAAACTATTCATCGAATTGTCGATGTTTTTCCTCCCGAACAGCAGGGCCAGATTCGAGCGCAGCTGTCCGGGTCTTTATTGGGAGTTTTTTCCCAGCGGCTTATTCCCCGCATTAAAGGGGGGCTGATTCCCGCGGGCGAGGTCTTATTGAACACGATGGCTGTTGCCAATCAAATCCGGGAAAATAAAATCCACGAAATCCCTTCAGTTATTGAAACATCGGGAGAAGTCGGCATGATTTCTTTGAACAGATCTCTGGCCGATTTAGTCAAAAGGAGAGAAATAACCTTGGAAAACGCCTTAAACTATTCTCTGAATCCGTCCGAACTTAAAATGCTGATAAGGTGAAATCAAAGAGATAAATCTCTTTTCTATCTGCGTTTTTAATAAATTAAAAACTTGAATTTCAACTATCAGGCCAGAACCCAAAAAGGAGAAATCAAAATCGGAGTCATTGAGGCCTCATCCAGGGAGGTGGCTATTTCGCTTTTGCAAAAATACGGATTATACGTTACTCTTCTGCAGGAAGCCAATAAAATTCCTTTGCTTGCCAGGAAAATCAAACTTTTTAGCGGAGTTGCCACAAAAGATATTGTTTTATTTTTTCGCCAGCTGTCTATTATGTTTTCAGCCAAAGTGCCCCTAGTGGAATCGTTGAGAACTTTAGCTGTCCAAACCAGAAATCTTAATTTTAAAGAAAAGATTATGAAGATTTCCGAAGAGATAGAGGGCGGCACGGCTTTTTCCTCGGCTTTGGCCAAATATCCGAAAATATTTTCTTCTTTTTATATTGCCATGATAAAAAGCGGCGAGACCTCGGGAAATTTAGCGGAATCATTGGATTATCTGGCCGAACACTTGGAAAAAGAATATTATTTGATAAGCAAGATTAAGGGGGCGATGACTTATCCGGCAGTTGTCTTTTTGGTGGTTATCGCTGTTTTTGTTTTAATGATTCTTTTTGTCATTCCAAACTTGTCTAATGTTTTAAAGGAGTCCGGCCAGGAATTGCCCTTGGTCACGAAAATTGCTTTGTCTCTGCCGAATTTGTTGAAAAGCTGGGGTTGGCTATTTTTACTGGGGATAATCGGCCTATTTGCGTTTTCAGCCAGATATTACCGGACAAGAAATGGAAAATATTTTTTTGACAGATTAATTTTAAAAGTGCCTCTGGTCGCCCCTTTTTTAAAAATTGTTTATCTCTCCAGGTTTGCCGAGAATTTTTCCACCCTGATTGCCGGCGGCCTGCCCATCACCCAGTCGCTGGAAATCTCCAATAGAATTATCGGCAGCGCGGTTTATAAAGATATTATCGCTCTTGCCCAGGAAGAAGTGAAAAAAGGCGAGCAGGTTTCTAATGTTCTGATTAAATTCCCTGAATTTTTCCCACCGCTTTTTACGCAGATGATGGTCGTTGGGGAAAGAACCGGCAGTTTGGATAAAACTTTGCTTATTTTGGTCGATTTTTACCGCAAGGAAACCGACAGAATGATTGAGAGCTTTTTGGAAATTATCGAGCCTCTTTTGATTGTTTTCTTGGGATTGGCCGTTGGCGGATTGATGGGAGCGGTTTTAGTGCCCATGTATAGAATGGGCGGGATTTAATCAGTTATCCACAACTTGACACGGGATAAAAGTGATATAATAGAAAAAGAAATCATCGAAAGGTCGAATTTTAAGCTTTGAATTTAATCTAAATTTACTATGTTGAAATTTTTTCAAAAAAAAGAGAAGGCCTTCACCTTAATTGAGCTTTTGGTGGTTATTGCCATCATCGGCATGCTGGCTGGCATCGTTATGGTTTCTATGGGCGGAGCAAGAGCCAAAGCCCGGGATGCCAAAAGGCAGTCCGATATGAGGCAAGTAGTGACGGCCCAATCTTTAGTGATGGCTGACGACGAAAAGTATATGGCCGCGAGCTCTACAGCTGTTGTTGGCGGGGTCTTGCCTCAAATTAAAAATGCGGCCCAGACAGTTTATCTAAGCGGTCTTGTTGACCCTCAAAATCCCACCCAAACGTATAAATGGATAGATAGCACCCCTAGCAAGTTTTGCACCTATGCGACTTTAGAAAAAACTCCTGCTACATCCGGCAACTCAGTTCTTTTTTGCGCCTCTCAAGACGGAACAGTGCAGGTGGAAACCTCGACTACTCCTACTCTGAATAATTGCTGCAAATAAACTTCCGATAGATTTTTAAACATTACTGCCGAGAACGCTTCTCGGCAGTTTTGTTTTAGAAAAAATTTATAGTTTATTTGTGATATAATTTGAGAATGGTGATTTTTATTTTTGGGCTGATTGTCGGAAGTTTTTTAAATTCAGTTGTTTTTAGATTAGAACAAAGCCAGAGTTTCCTTTTGGGCCGTTCTTTTTGCCCCCATTGCAAACATCAGTTATCGTGGCTGGATTTAATCCCGATTTTCGGCTTTTTGATTTTAAAAGGCAAATGCCGTTACTGCCAGCAAAAAATTTCATGGCAGTATCCATTGGTGGAATTAGCAACGGGGCTGATATTTCTTGCAATTTTTAATTACCAATTCACAATTTTTAATTTTATTATTGCTTGTTTTTTTATCATTATTTTTATTTATGACTTAAAGCATTATATTATTCCAGATAGGGTTGTTTTTCCGGCGATTGGGGCGGCGCTAGTCTTTGATTTTTTGAAATCGGATATCCTTGGGATATCTAATTTCCTACTGTCGGCCGTAGGCGCCGCAGCATTTTTTGCGGCGATTGTTTTAATTTCCAAAGGAAAGGGGATGGGAATAGGCGATATCAAGCTGGCTTTTTTAATGGGCTTGTTTTTAGGCTGGCCGAACATCGCCGTCGCTTTATTTTCGGCCGTATTTCTGGGTGCTATAATAGGCATAGGATTGATAATTTTCGGTAAAAAGACCTTAAAATCGGAAGTTCCTTTCGGCCCCTTTTTAGTATTCGGAACATTTTTAGCTTTATTTTTAGGTGAAAAAATAATAAATTTTTATCTTAATTTATTTTTATGAAGGTAGGGAATAAAAGTGGTACGGGGTTTACTTTAATTGAGCTTCTAGTAGTCATTGGAATAATCGTGCTTTTCTCCGCTATTATTTTTCCTAATTTGAACTCCGGCGAAAAAAATTTAGCCCTGGAAAGGTCTTCGGCCAAGTTAGTCCAGGACTTAGGCAGCGCTCGGGAAATGGCGATGTCGGCTAAAGCGTTTGCTCTCGCCCCGGCAACTTTTAAGGGGGCTTATGGAATAAAATTTGAGATAAATTCCTCCAGTTATGTTTTATTCGCCGATTTGGATAATGATCAAATTTTCGATTCTAACGAAGCAATTGAAACCATTCCCTTGGAAAAAAATATTAAAATCAGCGTTCTTTTGCCGGCTTCGCCCCTGACTATCATTTTTACCCCTCCCGACCCGACAATTAATATAAATTCTACGGCCACGATTACCCTGAGCAATAACATTCGAATAAAAAACATTAAAATTAATAAGGCGGGTTTAATCAACATTGAATAAAATGCTTAAAAGGGGGTTTACCTTGTTGGAAGTAATCGTTTCAATGTTTATAGTGACCCTTGGGGTTGGCAGTGTTTTTGCCCTTGTCGCCCAAACCGTAGACAGCACCAGGAATGTTTCTTCAAAACTTACGGCGATTTATCTAGCCCAAGAGGGCATGGAAATTGTCAGGAATATCCGAGATACCAATTGGCTTGAACAAAGGACAAATCCGGAAGTTCTTTGGGATGAGGGCATTGTCTCTGGCGACTGGCAGCCAGTTAGTTTTATAGACGGGACTCAAAGTAATTTTCAAAGAAAAACTATGATTACGCGGGAAGGCAGCGATATTTTAAAAGTTTCAGTCAGCGTTTCCTGGCAGGGGCGGGGAGGGCCCCATACGGTAACTGTTCAGGAAAATTTATATAAATGGATGCAATAAAAAAAGAGAAATCATTTACTTTGATAGAAATAGTCGTAGCAATGGGGATTTTTGCTTTGCTAACGGGTTCCCTTTCTTCGATTTTTGTCCAGGCGCTGCAAAGCCAAAAAAAGACATTGGCCATTCAGGATGTTTTAGGACAGACTTCTTATATTTTAGATTATATGTCTCGAGCAATCAGAATGGCCAAAAAAGACATTGATGGCGCTTGTATTACGGCCAAACTAAATTACCAAAGAACCGCTACCGGAATAAAATTTTTAAATTATGACGGCATCTGCCAGGAATTTTTCCTGGACAGCGGAGATTTCAAATTAAAAGAATCAAAGGCCTCGGCCAGTCCCGTAGATTTAACCTCGGCTAATCTCAAAATCAATTCTTTTAATATCAATCTTTCGGGCGAATCTCAAGACGATACAATTCAGCCGAAAATTACTTTATTCTTGGACATTGAAGGCAAAAACCAGGTAAAAATGAAAATTCAAACCACGGTTTCTCAAAGAAACCTGGACATCCAAAGATGAAATCTAAAAATCCCAAAGGCGTTTCTTTATACGCCGAGTCCCGCTTTTGCGGGACGAAAGCGAAGATGAGGACGAAGTCCTCATCGCCTTCTGAAAAAGGTGTTTCCTTGTACTTATCATTGGTGATGATGGGGATTTTACTTTCCTTGGCTCTTGGCTTAAATTCCATTCTGCTGGGCCAGGCAAAAACAACCCAGGAAATCGGCAATTCGGTTTTTGCTTTTTACGCCGCTGAAACCGGAATTGAAAAAAATTTATATAACGGCAGTCAGGGAACAGGCAGTTTAGAAAACGGCGCCACTTATATTGTGACCACTTTAGCCCCAGGCATTAAATCCGTCGGCACGTATCAAAAAACCAGCCGCGCCATATATATCAGCCGCTAATTATGTCAAAACAAGAAGCAAAAAAAAGAATTGAAAAATTAAAAGAACTGATTAATCATCATCGACGCTTGTATCACGTTGAAGATCGGCAGGAAATTTCCGAAGGGGCCTTGGACTCTTTAAAACACGAGCTTTTTCGGTTAGAGCAACAATTCCCGGAATTTATTACCAAAGATTCCCCGACTCAGAGAATCGGCGGCAAACCTTTGTCAGAATTTAAAAAAGTTGAGCATTCGGCCTTGATGCTCTCGATGGAAGATATTTTTTCAGAAAAAGAGCTTCAAGAATGGGAAGATTACGTAAAAAGACTCGCCCCGAGCGAAGTCGAGGGGTTGGAATATTTTGTTGAGCTTAAGATAGACGGCTTTGCCGTAAATTTAATTTATGAAAACGGGATTTTTGTCCAAGGATCCACCAG